>JBDKFN010000008.1:0-52964 GCA_039798705.1 Bacteroidota bacterium | reverse complement strand
AATATAAATGAAATTGAATTTTACAAAAACACTTTTGGTTGCAATTCTTTTGATTGCTTCACAAAATTTAATTGCTAAAAATCCTAATCAGATTTCTGCTAATCGAAATAATTCGAGACGCACTTATCAATTACCAGCAAAAGTTGGAGCAAAAGATTATTTGGATCGGGTTGTAATTATTAAAGTAACAGCACCTCAAAAAAGCAATTGTTCATTGAATGATATACAAGTGGAAAGCATGCAATCAGCATTTGCGAGGTTAAATGTGACCAAATTTAGACAGCTGTTTCCAAGGTCATTTGCTCCTCAATCTAAAATGTTAAACAACGAACCCGCACCCGATTTGACAACAATTTACGAGTTGCGTTATGCCGCCAACCTATCGGTTACAGAGGCGATAAACGAATTGTTAAAATCAAAAGACATTGATTATGCGGAGCCATCATTTGTATATCATATATCATATACACCAAATGACCCTGACACGCTTTCACCAAAAAATTATTTTCAAAAAATAATCAAAGCTTATCAAGCTTGGAATATTTCTAAAGGAGACACCAATACCGTAATTGGAATTGTTGATACTGGAGGAGATTTAGACCATCCAGATTTAGCAGCAAATGTAAAGTATAATTATAACGACCCCATTGACGGAATAGACAATGATAACGATGGTTATATAGATAATTTTAAAGGTTGGGATATGATTGGTGCTTCGTCAACTAATTTTGTTCCTGATGGTGACCCCAATGTTCAGTTGGGTGGAAATGATCATGGCGTTCATGTTGGTGGCGATGCTTCTGCAGTTGCAGATAACAGTACCGGTATTGCAGGTATCGGTTTTAAATGCAAATTATTATTTGTAAAATGTGCACCAGATCCTTACGAAAATGCTATTTATTCTGGATATGAAGGAATAGTTTATGCAGTTGATCACGGTGCATCTATTATTAATTGTTCTTGGGGTGGCGCTGGTGGCGGTACATTTGGGCAAGATGTAATTAATTATGCTACAAGTAAAGGTGCTTTAATTGTTGCTGCTGCTGGAAACGACGGCATCGACGCTGCTCAATATCCTTCATCATACGATAATGTATTTTCAGTAGCTGCATCTACAGCAACAGATAAAGCTGCAAATTTTACCACATATAATTATACAGTTGATGTAAGTGCTCCAGGTTCAGGAATTTATAGTACAACTTATAATAATTCTTATAATTCATATGACGGAACATCAATGGCTTCGCCTATTACAGCTGGCGCTGCAGCTATTGTAAAATCATACTTTCCAAATTACATTGGTATGCAAGTAGGAGAAAAGTTAAGGGTAACTGCAGATGATGTATATTCGAAAAGTGCAACACGTTATAAAGATAAATTAGGAAAAGGAAGAATCAACTTATATAGGGCATTAACAGAAACTTCACCATCTGTTAGGGTTATTCAAAAAGATTTCATTGACAAAAACAATGGAGCATTGGTAATTGGTGATACGATTACTATGAATTTAAGATTGGTGAATTATTTAGATCCAACTACAAATTTAGTCGCAACATTGAGTTCTACTTCAACGGCCGTAACTCTTTTAAATACAACTATAAATTTAGGCGTAATGGGGACTTTGCAACCACAAGATGTTGCACCTATTAAATTTATTGTAAAAGCGGGAACAGCAGAAAATACAAGAGTCAACTTTAAAATTTCCTATGCGGATGGAAGTTATGTGGATGCAGAATTTTTTAGCGTTGACGTGAATGTATCTTCCTTAAATATTGTTGTAAATGAAATTCAAAGTACTGCAACAGGTATTGGTAGAGTGGGTTATCGTAATGGTGATGGCACTGGCGGCTTAGGGGTTGTATATAATGGCGTAAGCATGTTATATGAAGCAGCATTAATGATTGGACAATCAAGCACTATTGTGTCAAATAATGCACGTTCAGAAGCAACAACACCTGACGAACATTTTGTAGCAACCAAACGAGTTGCAAAAGTAAATAAGCCTGGGTTTGATTTTTATTCTGAGGGCGCATTTAATGATGCGGCTGCTGTGCCTCCGCAAGAATTATTAATTTCACATCGAGAAATGGCTTGGAGCCAAAAACCAAATGATAAATTCATTATTGTAGAATACAAAGTTAAAAATACAACAGCTACAAAGTTAACGGGTATGCATATAGGAATGTTCCTAGATTGGGATATTGTTAATTCGTCAACCAATAGATTGCTTTGGGTTGATTCATTACAAATGGGCGTAGCAATGTCAACAACTGCAGGAGATCCAATGGGTGCAGTTAAATTATTAACGCACGAAGCATCCGCTAATTATTACGGTCAATCCTATTCTATACCGGGTGATCCACAAGAAAATGGTTTTTCCATTGCCGAAAAATACATGACCATGTCAAGCGGTATTGTCAATGACAGTGTAGGCTTTACAGGTACTGGTTTAGATGTTCAATATACAATAGCTGCAGGACCATACGAAATTGATTCTGCTGCGGAAGCTACTGTAGCGTTTGCATTTATTGCTGGCGACAGTTTAGCGGATTTAAAAGCCAGTGCACAAGCAGCACAAGCGAAATACAATCAATTAGGAGTGGTATCGGCTGTTGAGGGGATTGTTCCTTCAAATACAATGTTTAAATTATCTCCTAATCCTTCAAATAATTTGGTGACATTATTTATGAATTTACCTAAATCTAATTCTGGTAATATAATAATCAGAGATCAATTAGGTAGAGTTGTAAAACAATTAAACAAACAAAATTGGGTGGCTGGATCAAATCAGCAAATCATTAACGTGTCTATGTTTAATCCAGGTGTTTATTTTATATCTATGCAAGCAGAAGGGATAACAGCAACTGAAAAATTAATTGTTTACTAGGTTATTTGTCATATAATAAAAAAGGCTCGAACATTTGTCCGAGCCTTTTTTATTTAAGCTATTAATGAATTTGCAAATTAGTATTTTACTACTCTTGCTACTTTTTCATTTACTTTAACTAAGTATGTTCCATTAGTTAAATTTGATAAGTCAACAATTCCATTTGCATTCACATTTTGTGAAGCAATTAATTTACCTTCAATTGAATAAATTTTTGCAATGTTAATTTCATTTGCATTTAATCCTTTAATTGTAACTGTATTTACAGTTGGATTAGGATAAACATTTAAGTTTGTTGCATTTGTATTGTTAATACCTACAAATGGTTTACTGTAGTATACATTGTCAACGTAAACAATGCCTGAACCTGTAGGTAAACCTGCAAAAATTAATTGCGCAATGTGTGATTTGTTAGTCAAGTTAGTGAAGTCAGTCATTGGAATGTTCAATGTAACCCATCCATTTTGAGTTGGAGTGAAAACAATTTCATGTTCAGTGTCATCACCACCACCGTAAGCAGCATCAGCACCAAAGTCAACTAATTTAACTTTACAAGTAGTCATATTTGGTGTCCAAATATCTAAGTTGAAATGAGTCATAGTTGAAGCGTCAATTAAATTAGCACCAGTAGTTTCAATTCCAACAAAATCTAATGCTGAATATTTTTTTACATCATTACCTGCAATTTGCATATCTGTTAATGTTGCATTTGACCAAGAAGTTCTCCAAGTATCAACACCAACATTGGTATATGCATTACTAAATAATGAAATTACATTCGATGCTAAAGCTGTAGGCGTTGGAGCTGCAACTGTAGGCTCTAAAATTGTAGCTGGCTTGCTGAAATATACGTTATCAATAAATATAGTGCCTGTTCCTGATGGGTTACCAGAGAATATGAATTGAGCGATGTGTCCTGTTGTTGTTAATCCAGTGAAATCAGTCAATGGAATATCATAACTATTCCAACCAGCAATAATTGGCGTGAAAGTTAATTCATGTTCTTTATCATCACCACCACCGAAAGCTGCATCAGCACCAAAGTCAACTAATTTAATTCTAAATGTAGTCATGTTTGGAGTCCAAGCATCTAAATGGAATTTAGTCATGGTCGTAGCGTTAATTAAATTTGCACCAGTTGTTTCAACACCAACAAAGTTTAAATCAGTATATTTTTTTGTGTCATTACCTGCAACTTGAACATCTGTTAAAGTAGCAGCAGACCAAGAAGTTCTCCAAGTGTCTACACCTACATTTGTATATGCATTACTGAACATAGAAATTACATCTGCACTAGCAGCGGTAGGAGTTGGAGCAGCTGTAGTAGGCTCTGTTGCTACAACAGCAGGTTTGCTGAAATACACATTGTCAACATACAAAGTACCAGTTCCCGCAGGTAAACCAGAGAAAATTAATTGTGCAATGTGACCTGTAGTTGTTAAGCCTGTAAAGTCAGATAAATTAATATCATAGCTATTCCAAGCATTTTGTGTTGGTGTATAAACTAATTCATGTTCTTTGTCATCACCGCCGCCATAAGCGCCATCAGCACCAAAGTCAACTAATTTCACTCTGAAAGTAGTCATATTTGGTGTGTATGCATTTACGTGGAATTTCGTCATGCTCGATGCATTGATTAAATTTGCTCCAGTACTTTCAATACCAACGTAATCTAAAGAAGTATATTTTTTAGTGTCGTTACCTGCAATTTGAATGTCTGTTAAAGTAGCTGCAGACCATGAAGTTCTCCAAGTATCTACACCAACATTTGTGTATGCATTACTGAACATAGAAATTACATCACCAGCAGCAGCTGTAGGAGTTGGCGCTGCAGTAGTTGGATCTGTTGTAACAGAACCTGCGCTAAATGTAATGTTATCTACATAAGTGATATTGTCTGTAGTTCTTGCTTGAAAGTCAGGGAAAATAATAATTTGATCATTTGTTTCACCAACTTTAGTTGCAAAATTAAAAGTCAATTCTTCCCATTGGTTAATTACCGTATTGGCAACTTTAATTTCGCCAGAAGATCCGCCTGTTGAAGTTGCAAATTTAATTCCTACATCAGAAATTACAGATTTGTAAACCATCATTTTAACTACGCAATTTGAAGCAGATAAAGTGAATGTTCCAATGCCAGCACCATGTGAACTTTCATAACCAGCCCAAGGCTGACCTGCAGCAGTTGCAGTAAATTTACATACGGTAGCCGATGTGTTAATACCAGTTGTACTTGGGTTTGTTACCATAGTAATAGCCGGGTTTACCGAACCATTTTCAAAGGTAGTCCAAGTCCATGCATTGCCATAAGCACCTGTTTCAAAGGTGATGGGTGCATTTTGAGCAAATGCCATACTTGATAGCATCATCAAAAATAAAAAGGAGATTTTTTTCATAAAATTTAGTTTAAGTTATTCTTTGTTTTTTTAATTGGGTAAGTATTTAAAGTTTTTAATGATTATTTCGTGTGCTTGATTATTTGTAGGAGCCGCTCCATTGAGCAACCAAAAATTAAATCTAATATTTGTGGAATCACCCGGTGCGGGTATTACCATTGGGTCCGAAACGCGGTTACCTTCTATTTTAGTTCTACTGATATTGTTTTTAGTAAAAACGTGGTGAGATAATCTCTGCGTTCCAAAAATACTTTCGCCAGCAAAGCTTTCCCATACAATACTATCTGGCGTCCATTGCATTGTATAGGTACAAGCAGCCGCATTGTATTTTGTCGGAATAAATGGTTTATGCGTGCGCTCTTCGTAAGGCGCAGGGTTACTGAAAATAACAGGCTGCACGCTATAAGTTACTGGTAAGGTATCATTCGCATTTCCCCATTTTGCAAATTCAATATCCACCTCCGAGTTTCCAGCTTTTTGGAATGAATAATCATCCCAAGTAAAAAAACCAAATACAGTCATTGGGTCAAAATTTCTTATGTCTGTTAGGCATGTCATTTGGTAGGTGCCATAACCAAACCTTTTGGTGCTGACAATTTCACTGCATTGCCAGAATCCATTTTTTTGTTGGATTTTTAAATGTAATTGTTCTTGTGAATCTACCCATGCCGCTGTACTATCTCCTAAAAACCTATTAGGACCGGGCCCTACAGGTGTTGGTTTGTTTTTATAATTAAAATAAAAACCTGAAAAATAAAGATCACCTTTTTCCTCGTATAAACTTGAAGGAGCGGATTGCTCACATCCATAGCCCACAAGGATCAATGCAAATAAAGCTAATATGTTAAATTTTTTAATTGACATAAATTCTTTTTGTTTCATTTTGAATCATTAAATCAAACTCGCCTGCTTCTGTCACCCTTTTTAATTGCTTGTTTATGAAAGAAAGGTCTTTTTTATGAATTTGAAATTGAATGTTTTTTTGTTCACCAGCTGCAAGGTAAATTTTTTCGAATGCCAATAGTTTTTTTACAGATGGTGTAATACTCGCAACCAAATCTGCATAGTATAATTGTACTACTTCTTTTCCAGCAACATTGCTGTTGTTTTTTACTTGCACAGAAACTGTAATGGAATCGTTTGAGCCAAGCGTATTCTTTGAAATCGATAATCCACTATAAGCAAAGTTGCTATAGCTTAATCCAAAACCAAAATCAAAAGCAGGTCTGTAACCATTATTGCTAAAGTCTGTATGTAGGTCTTCTGCATGCTTATGGTCGTAATGTAAAATATTATTAGCATCAGAAGGGTAGCTAAAAGGTAGTTTCCCACTTGGGTTGGTAGCACCATAAATAACAGATGCAATTGCTTTTCCTCCTTCATCACCTGGCAAGTAGGCATATAAAATTGCATCAGCAAATGGGATAATGTTTTTTAATATCCTAGGTCTATTAAAAGTGCAAACCAAAATTATTGGTTTGTTTAATTTACTCAAAGCAATTACTAAATCTTCTTGTGCTTTAGGCAAATATAAATTATCAATATTTCCAGGTATTTCAGTTGATGGAGTTTCTGCTAAACAGATAATAATCTTGTCTGCATTTTTTGCTTTAGCGATGCAACTTTCATAATCAACAGCCACATCAATGCTTGCGCCTAAAGTATAGCTTACATTTTCCTTACCTGCGTATTGTTGAATAGCTGAAAGCGTTGTTAGCTTGTTTTTGGTATTAAAAGTTGAATCTACACCTTGCCACGTATGAGTCCAAGCACCATTTAAATAATTTAAACTATTTGCACCTGGGCCACAAATAAATATTTTTTCTGTTTTACGTGTTATTGGAAGTGTCTGTTTCTCGTTTTTCAAAAGTGTAATACACTCGTTCGCCACTGCTAAGCTTTTTGCAGCATGCACTTCAGAACCAAATAAAGGATACTTGGTTTTAGTGTCTAAGCCATCAAACAATCCTAATTCATATTTTAAGTTTAAAATTCTATAAACAGCACTATCAATTCTACTCATTGGGATACGACCTTCTTTGATTAGTTCAATTAGTAATTCTGTAAATTGAAAATCATTAGGAGTCATACTCATGTCTACACCCGCCATGATTGCTTGATAAACCGCTTCTTTTTTATTTGCAGCCACACGGTGCATATCTACTAATTTATAGATGTCTTCCCAGTCTGTTACTGCCACACCTTTAAATCCTAATTCATTTCTTAATAGGGTAGTTAATATATCATAGTTTGCATGTACAGGTGTCCCATTTATTTCGGCAGAATTAATCATGATGGTTTTTGCACCTTGTTGAATTGCTGTTTGAAAAGTTGGCAAATAATATTCGCGCATTTCACGTTCAGACATCCAAATTGGTGTTCGGTCTTTTCCGCTTAATGGCATGCTGTATCCTAAGAAATGTTTCATGCAGGCCGCTACATGGTAAGGACTATATTTATTATCGCCCTGAAGTCCGCTAATAGCGGCTACAGTCATTTTATTAGCTAGTAATACATCTTCGCCAAATGTTTCAAAGAAACGAGACCACAATGGTTGTCTGCCTAAATCTAATACAGGAGAAAAATTCCAAGGAATGCCGGATGCCCTTGCTTCGTATGCTGTTACCTCATAGCCTTGCTTAACCAATGCAGGGTTCCATGTTGCAGCTTGTGCAATTTGTTGCGGGAAAAGGGTAGCCCCCATGGTATAATTATTCCCATGTATGGCATCTATTCCATAAACGATAGGAATTTGCAATTTTGTTTTTTGAGTTTCTTTTTGAATGCTTGAAAAAATAGCTGACCAGTTAGACCTGCTAATGGTGCCACTACCACAACCAACATTTAAAAAAGATCCGATATGGTATTTTTGAATTGCTTTGCTAAGTTTTTCTTGGTCGATAGATTGAGGTTGCGTTAAATTACAAATATCTCCATTGGCAATAACGCCAAGATCAAGCTGTGTCATTTCACCAGCCTTTTCTTCTACAGACATTTTATTAATTAATGCATAAAGGTCAACTTGTTTTTTTTGCGCAAAAGTATTAGTACTCAAAACCAACAAACAACCTAAAGTAAAATGCTTCAATCTATTCATTTTATAATTTCACAATTTTAATATCATCTAAATATATATCACCGTCACCTTCTAGCTGAATGATAAATTGTTTCACTTTTTCTAAATCGAAATTTTTAGATTTAAAGTCGAAATTTTTCAGAGGAATGGTTACGGTAGTCCAAGTATCATTGTTGAATTCGCCAGAAGCTAAAGCCATTTGAAATCCATAATAGCTTTGCACTCCAGAATAGTCTTCAAAAGCAAAGGCTACTGGAAAGTTTTTAAAATTACCATTGGCAGATTTTACTTTCATTTGCACCGCACAATCTTCGCTCACATCTAACATGTCTTTTGCCATCCAACTGTTCCAACCAAAGCCTATCCCAATCCATTTGCAACCACCGGCAATTTTATCCCATTTCACTTTCAGCCCAGATTTTCCGCTATAAATATTTATTTTTTCAGTACTTAAGCTTACACAATTTCTTTCTGGTGACACCCATACACTATTATCATAATCATCATTGAAAATATGGGTTGCTTTAAATCCATTAATTTCATCTTTTGAATTTCGAGCATCATTGTCGTACAATGATTTTTCCTGAACAGAAACAATCGTTTTACAAGAATGCAATGTAAACGCAGTTATAATTAAAAAAGATATTTTAAAAAACTTTCTCATTATAAGTCGATTGCTTTGTTTTGAGTAAATGTAATCAAGTCAATTTTACACCTTGCAAAACCCAAATTTGGATCTGCCAATTGTAAGAATGAAATTTTGCTAATCTTGTCTGGGTTATGTTGCTTGTTGCCATTAGGACTAGCAGGGTTTCCGTTAACCAATGTTACAATGTCTGCATACTTCACAGATACCAATCTCCAGCCAGACCAAGTTACATCAATGCTATAATCGTATTCGTCCTCTTTTGTTGCATCAAATACGCCATCACCGTTTTCATCTTCTTTAAATTGAAATAATGCTTTTGTTAAATTGGTAGATGGGTCTCCATAAATTAAAACATTGAAGTATTCGTTTTCTGGATTAGTTGAAAAAGGGAATGTGACATTGTTCTGATAAGCTCTAGCGTTAAAATCAACTAAACCAATCAGCCAATCCCAATTTACTGTTCCACCCATGTTTAAATACTTATTTCCTTCTGGTGCAAAGTTGTCTGACTTTACAATGCATTCCATAGAAGCGCCAGATTGAAAAAATTTAGTCCAATTTGGATCAAGGCCATTTTCAAAATTCGCAATCATCCTAGCACCAGTTGGTAAAGGTTTTGTTTTTGAAATTGCTAAAGTTGTACTAGTACTATCGTTTTCGCTTGCAATTAATAAAGTTGCTGTGCAGTTTTCTGCTTTAAACAAAGGAAATTGGGTAGTTGAGCCATTCCAAGTAGCATTGCTTGCATCAATCACTTTACTTTCACCAGTTATAATTTTAGTAGCTTTAGAAATAGAACCTTTGATGGTAATTTTCCAAGAAACAATTTTATTGAATCGTGCTGTAAAAATAGCATTGCTAGTTTCAAAATCTGCGCTGTTTTTATTCGCTTTAAAAGGCTCAAGTATGGTAAATTTACTATTGATCTCATTGATACTTGGTCCTTCAAAAGTATTTTCTTTTCTGCATGCGCTCAATCCAACGGAGATTATGCTGATGATGAGGAGTGTCTTTTTCATATTATAGTAGAATATTATAAATTAAACCAAATTGATTGATTTTAAAATCTGCCATTGCTTTGTCGTTAACAGTAGATAAATCTTGATAGCTACTTTGTTGAAGCATTGCGCATAAATATGCTTTAGGACTAAAGTTAATTCTTAAGCCTACTGCTGTAATTTGTTGTTTTAGTTGATAGTTGCTTGTTCTGAAATAAGTAACTTCTCCATATTCATTTCTTTCGGTAATGAAACTGTTTCCATTATTTCTTTGTTGTACAAAGCCCGCTAATATTTCAAAATCAGGGATCAATTCATATTGAATTCCAGCACTGTATTGAATATTTTTTAAATCAATGTTTTCGACTGCAAATTCGCTTTCTCTGGTTGTTTGTTGTAAACGCATTCCTAATTGTAATCCTAGTTTTTTACTAAATCCAATCAAATTGTGTAGTGGAATATTGCTGTTTAATTTTAGTTGTCGAAATGCTTTAAGGGCTAATGAACCTTGCCCTCTTATCTCGTTTAATTGATATAGCTCGGCTTGAAAACTTAATTTGTTTTTACTTTGAGTTTGTAGTTTAGCATAAGCGCCCACTCTGTTAAATGTAGCTAAACCAAATGGTAATATATCGTTGAATAATTCACTCTCAGTAGCAAGGGTACTGCCAATTGTTTTGTTGTATATATTTTCGTTTCCAATCATGTCAATCAAAGTGATTGGTCTTAATTGTTGGTTATTCGTGAAACGATTAAAGAACACAGTAGGGGAGTTGTAATTTACGTCCTTACTTTGCGCGCCAATACTTCTAAAGTCAGGGCCTACATTTAAATAGCCTAAGCTAATGTTCGCATGAAAACTTGGGATAAATAAATTTGCATAAGCATGTACAAAATAATCATTTAATACTGGCGCAAGGGTGTCTTCTGAATAATTCCAATTGCTTAAACCTGCTTCCCCTGCAATGCTCAAGGTGTTTTGAGCAATTGAATGATTGAGTTTCCAATCAAAGGTATGAATGGTATTATTAAATAAATTATTATTAGCAGTTGTTGCTTTTAAATCAAAAGTACGATTGATGGTATAACCAAAACTCAATTGGTTGCTTTGAACAATATTAATATTGCCACCAGTCATTAGTCTTTCATTTACATTTGCAAAGTTGGTTGCATTAAGTCTGGTAATAAAACCATTGAAATTGATTTCTTTTAAATATTTCGCAAAAGTTAAACCAAAATCAACATTAGCACCTTGCATTCTCCAGGTATTGTTTTGGTAGAATTGCTCGTAAGAAATAATGTTTTGTTGAAGTCTAAAGATACTTGGTAGGGAATCTAAACGATCTGAATGATGGTTGTATAATGTAAATGGAGATTGTTTTAAATTCAAATCGCCAATTTGATACCTAATGGCATTGCCCACAACACCTTTAACCCAAAGTTGTCTGACATCAAACTGCACACCCGAACCCCAAAAGCCTCCATAATTATTTTTGATACGAAACATACCCATAATTTCGGTTTGTTTATTAGGTTGAATATTGAAACCTAAATCTATAAGTGCGTATCCACCATAGTTATTCTTTGCAGTAGTAGTATCTGGTAGGGTATCGGTAACATTTAGCGAATTACTAAACACCGACGAACGCGCTCCTCCAACAAAACTTAGCTTTCTTGCTTTTTGGGAATACCCTTGCATGCTTATCAAAGCAAACATCATCAGCAATATTGTTTTTCTATTCATCATAATATTAAATCTCTTATATAGCGCCTTATTTAAAAAAACATTTTTACTTCGACGGTAGTTTCAAATCCTTTGTATTGGTCGTTTGTATAACTACTGTCTTTATAATTCATCCAGCGTTGTCTTATATATAATCCCGCCGATTTACTTAATTGAATATCTAAGCCAGTTGCAAAGCTATAGCCAGTTTGATTCTTAGGCCTACTGCTTTGAACATCAACTGCTGTTTGGTAATTCGCAATGGTTCTTTCAAAACTGAAATAGTTATTCCAAATTAATTTAGGATTCAATACGTAATAAGATTCTATTTGGTGGCAATAGTTTCGTAACAAAGCACGCTCTGTGAAAACCAGCACGCCTCCATCTTTCATACTCGTGAAACTTGAGAAATTTTGCACTGAATTGAACGAGCCTAAATAAAATAAATACAAATCTTTATTAGCTAAAATGGTTTTGTATTTAGAATTGATTTCTATGCTATTGAAATATTTTTTTTGATTAGGTAACCCTGTAGAGGTATTTAAATCGGTAATATTTAAAGTTTCAAATACATTACGGTAAATTTTATTTAAGTTTTTGTAGGGACCAACATTGCTTGGAAAGCCCCATCTCCAAAACCTCGATAATGCTAAGCTGTTAAAGGCATGTGAGTAAGTAATACTAGGTGATAGGTTTTCCAGCTCAACAGATGTACTGTATCCAATTGAATTCTTTAATCTTCCAATATTAATTTGCGAATTAAGTTCAACGCCTTGTCTATTATTTGCTAATTGACCAATTGGTAAAACAGCACTGCTTACCGGAATTAAAACGGCTTGCGTTTGGTTTGAATTCGTTGAAATATTTTGTTGAATAGAAGAGTTAATGAAAATTGCGTTGTTATTAAAAACACGCGGACTAACTCTGTAAAAGTGAACTTCTGTCGGATATCGATCTGCGATTGGGTAAGAAAGTTTAATTGAAATAGCTTCGCCCCATTTGCTGTTAACTTGGTTAGATTGTGTACTACCCATTCCTACTTCTGCCCATATTTTTAGTCTATCTATAAAATGAGTAAGCTCCAAGGTATGTATGGCAAAGCCAGTAGTGTTTTTCGAGAGTGTATCTAGGTAGGTTATATTGCTAAAGGTGTTAATAGAAAATGCATTCTGATGTTGATGGTAATATTTAGTTAATCTGCCTCCATTTGAATTATTTGGCAATGCTAAAACGCCGCCATCAAATTGTGTCTTTCCTGTCATTAAACTAAAAGAAAAATCATTTGGCAATTGAGCTCCATCAACTATTAAACCTTGAAAAGCTTGGTTTCCCCAGCGTTGGTCTTGGTTAATGGCTCCTGAATTAAAAAAGTCAGAATACCTTGCATCCATTGATGGAGTATTTGGGTCCCAAGGGTTTCTTTCAAATAAACTGTATCTGTTGTATCCTTTATTGGATTGGAAAGTGAAAGGGGAAAGCATGTGCCAATTGATACCACCAGTCCTAACATTAAAAGTCCCAAATGAAGTATTGAAATTCCCAAATAAATTCACACCGAGGTTGAGACCTTTAACATTTTCAGATCCACCCATACCTGTCATTGGAGCCCACATAAATAAATCTGTTCCGAAAGAAGTTTTACTAGAAGCAAAACCTTTGATGTTTAGCATTAATTGTGGAATCTGACTATCGTCTCCTACAAAAACATTTCTGGTATTGTTTGCTAAATGAGGATAGCTTACTGCTAAATCTCTGTAGTTAGTAATGAAACGGTAATAGCCACTTACTTCTAGCCCTTCTAAAACTTCTTGAGGTGTTTTAGGGAATACTCCTTGAGGTTTTGTTTCGTTCAACAAATTAGTTGAAGCACTATCTGTTTTTAAATTTTGCTTAATTTCAAAAGCACTAGCAGTACTAGCCAGGCTTAGACTGAGTATGCTTGCGAATAAAATATTTTTTTTAAATCGCTCCATCTTATTGGTTGAAATTAGTCATGTCTGTAAACTTAAACTCAATGAATTTTCCTTGAGGTTCCCCTTCAGTTCTTGGAATTACTTTAAAAGGGATGTTGGCATAAGCCATTTTGTTTTGATACGTAACGGCTACAAATAATCTGTATGCACCTGCATTTTGTGGCGCTCTAAATTTAATTTGATTTTTATTTGCTGTTTTTTTAATCAACCCAGTTAATTCGGTTGCTGCGTCTTCTAAATCACCACCCGATTTCTTATCGGTACTTTCTTCCATTATTCTCCAGCTATAACTGGCTTTATCAATACTTGCATTCCCAGCAAGTTGAATATTGATATTTGCATCGAAAATTGCAGACGCTTTTAATTCAATGTTGTCTGTTGCTTTCTTTTGATCAACTTGAAAGTTTAAAATAGTAGGAGCAGGGTTCTGTAAAGATTTACCTGTAAACACTTCTTCTAAAGCGTCAATTGGTTCTGTTGGAGTATTATTTTTTGAGAATAAACCATACCAGGTTTCGGTGTATTCTTGTTTTGCTCCCCAAAGAAAAGCATAAGAACCTAAGCAGGTATTACTGTTTGGTGCTATGTAATTTTTATATCTATTGTAATAAACTTCTTTTTTCTCTGTACTATTTTGTTCAATTGATACACCCCATTTTGTTTGAGGCGACTCCCAATGGCCATTAGGCCCCCATTCTGTAATTATGTATGGGCCTGTCCATCCAAATTTTACAATATTTGTTGGAACATTTCCAATGTCACCGTAAGTATTAATAGAATAAATATCAATATCTGGACAGCGTGCTTTGATAAGGTCCACCTCTAGTGAGTCTAATCCAGCGGTAACGGTACTAGTAGGGTGGTTTGGATCTGTTTCGTGAATGTATTTAGCAATATCTTGAATGGCATACCAAACATTGGTATTGGTATAGTTTAAATCAACTTCATTGCCTACACCCCAAATTAACAAAGCGGGGTGATTTTTAAAACGGTCAATTACTGTTTTAAAATAAGCCAATTGTTTGGCTACTTTTTCTTTGTTATTATAATCGAATCCGTGTCTTTCGTGTTGCACCCACAAGCCTAGCATAACAGTTAGACCATTGCGTTGAGCTTCGTCTAGTACTTCTTGAGCACGCTCTACACCCCATGTTCTAATAGAGTTAGCGCCAATGGCAACTATTTTATCCATATTTACATCGCCACCTACACCTTTGATGTAGTATGGTTTTCCATCTCTTAGCAATTCAAAGCCATTGTTGTTTTTTTTAACAATAGTTTGCGCATAGTTTGAAAAACTAACAAGTAAAATAAGACTTAGAAATATTATTTTTTTATTCATGCTAAACCAAATATAACATTAAAAATTATAAAAATGTATTAAATACACTAAGTAAATATTCTGCTTTTTAAACCAATGAAAATCAGAGTTTTATAGTTTTTATTAGTCAAATATTGGCGCTTAGACGATCAAAATGACACTTTCCTTCGATTTTTATTTTTAAGCGCAAAAATGCTATAACCTTTATTTAACAGCTAAGCAAGGCATCTTGTTTTTTTTATTCTTCATTTAAAATCAAATAAAATATATTTACAATTCAATCAATAAAAAAAAGATGCAACAAAACAATGATTCAACTGCTGCAAAAATGCAAGCAACAAATTACGGTGCACTAAGCACTTTAATTACAGTGTTTTTCTTCTGGGGTTTTATTGCCGCAGGGAATGGGGTGTTTATTCCATTTTGTAAAGACTATTTTCAGCTCGATCAATTCCAAAGTCAATTAGTCGATTATGCATTTTACGTGGCCTATTACATTGGTGCCTTGGTAATCTTCATGATTAGTAGTGCAACTGGTAAAGACCTTGTAGGTTCGTGGGGTTATAAAAAGAGTATTGTCTATGGCTTGTTATTTAGTGCGGTTGGTGCTATTGCAATGATCATAGCTGTAAATGCAAATACATTCTCTGGTATGCTAGTCGGTTTGTTTATGGTTGCATTGGGTTTTAGTTTGCAACAAACAGCTGCAAATCCATTTGCAATTTCTTTAGGCGATCCAGCTACTGCAACAGGTAGAATTTCACTAGGTGGAGGAATCAATAGTTTCGGCACCATGATAGGTCCAATCATTGTTTCTTTATTGTTATTTGGAACTGCAGCCGCGAGCGAAGAACAAACAAAAAGCTTAGGATTAAATAATGTAAGTTTTATGTATGCTGGAGTAGGTGCACTGTTCTTGGCAGCAGCAGCATTATTTAATTTTAGTAAAAAAGTACCAGCAGGTTTAAATATCGAAAAACAAGAACCGGCAAGTAAAGCATTAAATATTTTACTAGTCATTACTGGGCTATTAATTTTTATGTTCGTTCCTGTGTTCAAAAGTTATGTTGGTTTAAATTCTAATTTATCTAGTGACGCTCAATACAACTTAGAACTTTATCGATTCAAATGGCTGTTAGGTGCGCTATTTGTGATTGTGTTTGGAATGTTGTATGCATTTCAATCTGCTAAGAAAAATGCACATGGTTGGGGTGCAATGCAATACCCGCAATTGGTTTTAGGCATGTTAGCCATTTTTACTTATGTTGGTGTTGAAGTTGCCATTCAAAGTAACTTAGGTGAACTATTGAAACAAGATTATATGGGCGGATTTGCTTCATCACAAATTTCACCATATATCAGTATGTATTGGGGAAGTTTAATGATTGGAAGATGGGCTGGAAGTATCAATGTGTTCAATCTTTCTAATCAAACTAAACGCTTATTATTATTGGTAATTCCTTTGTTAGCATTCGGAATTATTATTGGCGTAAATGTGTTGGCGCAAAAAGACATGTCTCCGCTTTATGCATATGTAATTTGTGTTGCAATTTTAATCGCTGCATTTTTTATTAGTAACGACAAGCCAGTTAAAACGCTGTTGATATTTAGTGCGTTGGGTATGGTTTCTATGTTGATTGGTTTATTTACGCAAGGACAAATTGCTATTTATGCACTGTTGAGCGGTGGTTTGTGGTGTAGCATTATGTGGCCAAGTATTTTTAGCTTGTCATTAGCTGGGCTTGGAAAATACACAACACAAGGGTCAGCATTTTTGGTGATGATGATTTTAGGTGGCGGTATTATTCCACCATTACAAGGTAAACTTGCCGATATGATTGGAATTCATCAATCTTATTGGGTAACGGTTATTTGCTTTGCTTATATCGCATTTTTCGCAATTGCTGTTAAAAGAATTTTAACTAAGCAGGGGATCGAATACGATTCACCTGCAACAAGTGCTCATTAATTAAAAAGAGCGGCCAATAAAATTGGCCGCTCTTTTTTTATGTATATTAATTTAGTCTTTCAAAAAGCAAGCCCTGCAGCGCGGCTCGTAATTTTCTTTTTCGCCAAGTAAAACTTGCGCATTATTTTCAACTGTTCTGTAGCTATGGCTTGCTGGGTTTCCACATTGCACACAAACAGCTTGAACCTTTGTTACATATTCTGCAATGGCCATGAGTGCAGGCATTGGGCCAAATGGCTTGCCTAAATAATCCATGTCTAAGCCTGCAACAATTACACGAATTCCTTTGCTCGCTAATTGTTCGCAAACGGATGGGAGTGCTGCATCAAAAAACTGCGCTTCATCTATCCCAACAACTTCAGCATTGTTAATTAATAATAAAATTGCTTCTGCATTTTGAACTGGAGTAGAAGGAATTGAGTTTGCGTCGTGAGAAACAATTGCACTCTCATCATAACGGGTATCTATGCTGGGTTTGAATATTTCAATTCGTAATTTAGCATACTGAGCTCTTCTTAAGCGTCTAATTAACTCTTCGGTTTTCCCCGAAAACATCGAACCACATATCACTTCGATGCTGCCTCTGTGTTGCAACTTGCGGGTGTTGGTTTCTTCAAATACGCTCATGCCCCAAATATAATAATTGAAATTACATGAAAATGAGATTTTTGAATTAAATTTGTTCAACCCATTTAAAAATAGATTTCACATGATGAATAAAGAAATATTAATAGATAAGATTGCTTTTATTTCAGAAGAACTACAAGTACAATCAATGGATTGGATTAAAAGGGGATATCAAATAACACCACTAGAAGTAGGCGTATTTCTTTCTAATATTAATTATTTAGCAGAACAAGCCAATTATTTAAATCATTTTTTAAAAACTGTTGAAGGTCAGGTTCCAGTTGTAATGCCAAATGTACCAGTTGCACCAATGGTAACTCCAATTCAGATGGCGCCTCCTGTGCAAGTTGCACCTGCTGTTTCAGCATTGGATGCAATTGCTAATAATACATTTACTGCTGCGGCTGCACCTTCAATTGCAACACAAGCAAACAATAATCCCGAGCTTACTTTACATGAAAGGTTAAGTGAGCAAACCAGTACCACCTCTTTAGCGGATACGCTCAAAAGACAAAACAGTATCAAAGATTTATCTTTTAGTGTGAACGATAAAATGTTTATAGTATCTAATTTATTCGATGATAATCAAAACGATTTCAATCGCATTATGACGCATGTGGCCACATTAGACGCATGGGATGAAGTAGAATTTTATTTAAATGAAACCTGCGCTGGTCCTTACAATTGGGCAGATAAAGATGCCGATAAAAAGCATTTCTTTAGAATATTAAAACAGCGTTTCGTTTAATTTATTTCTTTTGAACACGCTTTAAATCCAGCACATTTAGGCCATTGCTCGGTAAGCCTGAAATATTATTCTGTATCAATTTAACCGATTGATCGTAATATAAAATCACTACAGGCGCTTCTTCCATAATCAAATTATCCATTTCTTGGTAGATGCGATACCTATTAGAATCGTTGTTTTCTTGAAAAGATTGTTCGAATAATGCATCGAATTTTTCAGAACTAAAATGGGTATAATTTGGTCCATTTGGTACAAAGTTTTTCGAATAGAAAACAGATAAATAATTTTCTGCATCTGGATAATCAGCAATCCAAGAACCTCGGAAAAAACTTACATTTTTTTTTGCAATCAGTTCTCGTAAACTAGATCCTTGGTGAATTTCAACTTTAGTGTTAATGCCCACTGCGCTTAATTCATTTTGAACAAATTCAATTAAATCGCGATAGGTATTGGTTGTATTTAAAGTAATAGTTGGTAATCCTTTTCCATTAGGATAGCCAGCAGCTGCTAGCAGTTCTTTTGCTTTTTTAGGGTCATAATAATAACCCTTTACTTTTTGTTCGTCAAAGCCTGGCATTCCTTTAGGAATAAAGCCTGCGTGACCAGCTGTTCCTATATTGTTTTGCAAATAGGACACCATTTTTTCTTTATCAATGGCATAATTAATGGCTTGTCTTATGCGTTTGTCTTTGGTCGCAGACTGCTGAACAATAGGCAGCGTCGTGTCTAGCAACATGCCTAAATATTCTGTGTTTAAATAGGGTGCTTTAGCCAAACGAAATCTACCTTGGTATTTTTCGCGTAATTCACCTGTTTTAGTTAATACATCATTTCTGTAGCTTCCATCAATACCAAAAAAACAGTCTAAATTCTTTTTAACAAATTCTAAAAATGCAGTTTGTTTGTCGTTGATAAACGATATTTTTACGGCATCTAAATAAGGCAGTTTTTGGTTGTTTTCTTTTTCAAAATAATGATCGTTTTTAAGGAATGTCATTACTTCACCTTCTTTCCAATAAGAGAATCGGAAAGGTCCAGTACCTACAGGGTTATTGCGAAAATCTTTGCCATAAAAGTTCACAATTTCATGTGGCACAACAGAACAATATTGTACGGTTAGTAAACTTATAAATGCAGGGAAAGGTTTAGAAAGGGTAATTTGAAAGGTGCTATCATTAATTGCTTGAAAAGCGCTACTGTCACTCACTTTGTCGTTAAAAATCCAAGCGCCAGAAGAGGCCACTGTTGGGTCTATTAATCTTCTAAAACTATATACGAAATCATTTGCGTTCACCAATCGACCTTTGCCATTTTTAAATTTTTCATGGTCGTGAAAATAGACATCGTTTCTTAAGTGAAATATATAAACCAATCCATTTGCTTTCACCTCCCAGTTTTTAGCAATGGCAGGTTGTGTATGTAAATTACTATCTAGTTGTGTTAATCCATTAAATAGCTGGTTTACACACCAAATATTCATCTGGTTTCTTGCAAATGCAGGGTCTAACGAAGTAACACCCACATCAATATTCATCTTGAATATCTTTTTAGGAGAACTTGCTTTTTGTTGGCAGGCCGATGCAAAAATCACAAAGGCAAAAAGACATATTTTTATATTTTTAAAACTTGCTAACATGATTTTTAATACTTTCGCAAAGTAAAATATTAAAATGAGTAATAAAAGGATAATTTCTTTATTGCCGGCTGCTACAGAAATAATCTGTGCCTTGGCTTCTGAAGCTTTATTGGTAGGTGTTTCGCATGAATGTGATTTTCCTTCGTCGGTTCAGCATTTGCCAAAATGCAGCAGCTCCAGTATTTCCAACGATAAAAGCAGTCAAGAAATCGACCAAATGGTTTCTGAGCAGCTATTAGCAGGTTTGTCACTTTATCATCTCAATTGGGAATTAATCAAAGAATTGCGCCCCGATATTATTATTACACAAGACCAATGTAAAGTTTGCGCCATACACCTAGACGATTTAACGTTACAAGTTCAGAAAGAATTAAATTATCCTGTTCAAATAATTTCTATTAATCCTCGATCAGTTGAAGATATATTTGCTGCTGTTGAAACCATTGCTGCGTCTATTGAACAAACGGTTTTAGCGCAAGAATTAATTGAAACATACCAAGATCGATTGGCAATTATAGCACATAAAGTAAAGTTTGTAAAGAACAGGCCCTCGGTTGTTTTTATAGAATGGTTAGCGCCATTAATGACCGCAGGACATTGGACTCCAAGTTTAATTAACTTAGCAGGTGGAAATAGTTTGTTATCAACTGCTCAAAGTGATGCAGGGAAAATAGACTTTGCAGATTTATTGAATGCCGATCCAGATTTTATAATCATCGCACCATGTGGTTTTTCCATCCCAAGAATTAAAACAGAAATGCATTTATTGCAAAACAGCGAACATTGGCAATCCTTAAAAGCGGTTAAAGAAAACCGTGTTTTTATAGCAGATGGGAACGCCTTTTTCAGCAGACCTGGCCCTCGAATTATTGATTCAGCAGAAATTATTGCCGAAATATTGCAAGTCAACCAGTTTTATTTCGGATTAGAAGGAAGCGCTTGGGAGTGGTTAAACGCATAAAAAATGCCTTTAACTCAATAAAATCTACAATTCTAGCCTTCTTGCCTTCAAATTGTCTAAAAAGATTCGTATTTTAGCAAACATCAGAAATATGCAAAAAAGCCTTTTTTAAGCTTTAAAAGCCTATTTTTTTCATCAGACAATTCAAAAATTAATAAATAAATGGGTAAGATTATAGCGTTGGCAAACCAAAAAGGTGGCGTAGGAAAAACAACCTCATCTATAAATCTAGCAGCTAGTTTGGCTGTTTTAGAGTATCGCACACTATTAGTGGACGCCGATCCTCAAGCAAATGCGACCTCAGGAATTGGTTACGATCCAAGAGAAATTAAAGCAAGTATTTACGAGTGCATCATCAATAGCGTTGAACCAAGAGATGCAATCTTATCGACTCATACACCAAATTTAGATTTGCTACCTGCACACATCGATTTAGTAGGTGCCGAAATTGAGATGATTAATTTGCCCGATCGAGAACATAAAATGAAAGAGGTTTTTGCGAAAATCAAAGACCAATATGATTTCATTATCATTGATTGTTCGCCTTCATTAGGATTAATTACCATCAACTCATTAACTGCAGCTGATTCTGTAATTGTTCCTGTTCAATGTGAATATTTTGCATTAGAAGGATTAGGTAAACTACTCAACACGATAAAAATTGTACAATCAAGGTTAAATCCAAATTTGCAAATTGAAGGCATTTTATTAACCATGTATGATGTTAGGTTACGTCTTTCAAACCAAGTAGTAGAAGAGGTTAGGACACATTTTCAAGGATTGGTTTTCGATACCATCATTCAAAGAAATACCCGTTTAAGTGAAGCGCCAAGTTTTGGTGTTTCGGTAATTATGCACGATGCATCAAGCAAAGGCGCTATTAATTACCTCAACTTAGCAAAAGAAATTTTGCAGAAAAACGGTTTAACAAAAGAAGAACAAAGCACCGATTTAAAAAATAATTAATGAGTAGCGCAATCAAACGAAACGCTTTAGGTAAAGGACTTGGAGCATTATTAAGTGATAACGAAATTGTAAATCCTAAGAGTTCAGGATTGCCTCCAATTGTTTCAGCTAATGCGAACAATAACAGCATCGATACCATTTCAATTGAATTAATTGAAACAAATCCTTTTCAACCACGCGATACTTTTGAAACGGAAGCGTTGAAAGAGTTGGCAGAGTCGATTAAAGTACAAGGTATCATCCAACCTTTAACCGTTAGAAAATTAGCAAATAATGCCTATCAATTAATTTCAGGTGAACGTAGGTTACGTGCTAGTAAATTAGCTGGCTTAACTCAAGTGCCTGTTTATATTCGAACTGCGAATGATCAAGAAATGTTAGAAATGGCATTGATTGAAAATATTCAAAGAGAAAATTTAAATGCCATTGAAGTTGCTATTTCATTTCAACGCATGTTAGATGAGTGTAGCTTAAAGCAGGAAGAGTTGGGCGACCGTGTAGGAAAAAACAGGTCAACGGTTACAAATTATTTGAGATTATTGAAGTTGCCGCCAGTTATTCAGGCAGCACTTAGAGATGGTAAAATATCTATGGGTCATGCAAGAGCAATGATTTCTATGGATTCTATCGATAAACAATTGTATGCATTTGATGAATTATTAAAACATGATTTATCTGTTCGTAAATTGGAAGATTTGGTTAGAAGTATGTCTGAAAAACACCTTGTTAATTCAGCTGAAAAAGCGAAAAGCCCTGCGGCAAAAGCGGAGCAAGCTTTCTCTTCTGAATACCAAAGAATTCAATCAGACTTAGCAGCAAAATTTGACGCTAAAGTTATATTGAAGGCTGATAAAAATGGAAGTGGTAACATTCAAATTCCATTTATGTCAACAGACGATTTGAACAGAATTTTAGAAATGCTAGATTGGTAATCACAGATGAAAAAGCTAGGCTTGATCTTTCTTTTTTTGATAAGCAATTTTTTGCTGAAAGCCCAAAGCTCAAAGTCTTCAGTTGTTTTATTAAATCCGCATTCGCCAAATAAAGCTGCAAACTTATCTGCGCTATTACCTGGTTTAGGTCAAGTTTATAATAAACAATATTTAAAAGTGCCCGTAATTTATGCCGGTGCAGCTGGTTTAATTTATGGCATTCACTGGAATAATGTTCAATACAAAAAGTATTTAACAGCCTATCGACTAGATGCGGATACCAGTGCTGCCACTGTATCTGAATTTGCAGGCTTGTACTCTGTTGCCAATCTCATTACTTTAAAAGATTTTTATAGAAGAAACCGCGACTTATCGACCATCGTATTGTCTTTATGGTATGCGGCAAATATTGTTGATGCATATGTGTATGCGCAGTTTTATAATTTTGATGTAAGCGATAATTTAAGCTTAAATGTAAAGCCATATATTTATCAACCTGCATTTTACAGGCAACCTGGAGCAATGGCAACAGGTTTGACGCTAACTTTTAATATTAAATAAAAATGAAAATCGCATTAATTGGATATGGTAAAATGGGTCAAGAAATTGCCCGACTTGCAATTGCAGATGGACATGAAATTGTATTGAAAATAAATTCTACCAATGCAGATGAATTAACAATTGCTAATTTAAAAAACGCAGATGTTGCCATTGAATTTTCTAATCCTTCTTTAGTTAAATCTCATATTCAAATTTGCTTAGCGGCAGGAACTCCTGTGGTAGTTGGAACAACTGCATGGTATGGTAACTACGATGAAATAATTGGAGCGGTAAAAAAACACAATGGAGCATTATTTCATGCTACTAATTTCAGTATTGGTGTAAATTTATTTTGGAAAATTACGCAGACCGCTGCAAAATTAATGGCTACATATCCATATCAAGTAAGCATAGATGAAATCCATCATACACAAAAATTAGATGCGCCAAGTGGCACTGCAATTACTACTGCAGAGATCGTCATGGGTGAAATCAATGGCTTGCAGTCATGGACTAACGAAATCGTTACAAAAGAAGCGCTTAATATTCGAAATAATCCTTCAAATTCGCAGTTAATGATTCGATCACTGCGTGAAGAGCAAGTGCCCGGAACACATACGGTTGCTTTTGATAATGACATTGATCAAATTACCATTAGTCACATTGCGCATAATAGAAAAGGTTTTGCTGCTGGAGCAATTCAAGCAGCTCAATTTTTAATAAATAAAAAAGGTGTTTTTAACATGAACGATTTATTGTCGTTGTAAATAGAATAAGATGAACTGGAAATTTTGGAGTAAAAAAGGAAATAAAGTTGCAGCGAAAAAAAAGTCAGCAACAAGAGAATGGTTTGATGCGTTGTTATTTGCAGTAGTAGCAGCAACAATTATCAGGGGCTTGTTTATTGAAGCATTTACAATTCCAACACCATCAATGGAACGTTCATTACTTGTTGGTGATTTTCTATTTGTAAGTAAGGTAAATTACGGAGCAAGAACGCCAATAACACCTATTTCATTTCCATTCGCACATCATACCATGCCAATAATTGGCACTAAATCTTATTCAGATTTAATTCAATTGCCTTACTATCGTTTACCAGGTTTTCAAACAATTAAAAGACATGATGTGGTAGTTTTTAATTATCCAATGGAGGATTTTAGGCCTATTGATAAACAAGAAAATTACATTAAAAGATGTATTGCAATTGCAGGTGACACCATACAATTAAAAAATATGGCTGTAACGGTAAATGGCGTCGCAGAAGAACTACCAGTTGAATCACAAACAAATTATTTAGTTAAAACTGATGGCGCGCCATTCAATGATAAGGCATTAATGGCGATGGATATTTATGAATATGGTAGGGTTTCAGAAGATGGAGATTATATTTTTACTTTGACTAAAGCGAATAGCGAAAAATTAAAAGCATTTGCAAATGTGAGGAGTGTATCACAAGCTTTTAGAGAACACGGTCAATACGCCGATTACGTTTTTCCTTTTGATCCTAAATTAGGTTGGAACGAAGATAACTTTGGACCATTAGTTGTTCCCGCAAAAGGAATGACCATCAATATTACTGGAACAAATTTAGGTTTGTACAAAAGAGTAATTACGGTATACGAAGGAAATACTTTAGAAGAAAAGGCAGATGGAATTTACATCAATGGTGAAAAATCTGATACCTATACTTTTAAAATGAATTATTATTTCATGATGGGTGATAATAGACACAACTCTTTAGATTCAAGGTTTTGGGGTTTTGTACCAGAAAATAGAATAGTAGGGAAGGCGCTATTTATTTGGATGAGTTGGGATACTAATGCGAGCTTCTTAAATAAAATTAGATGGTCTAGAATATTCAATGGAATTAATTAAAATTCCATTGAAACATTTAATTCCATCGCTAACTTTTTCAAATCATTGTAAACAATTTCATTAATCGGTATTCCTGCTTTTTCATAATTCCTATGGGCTTCCATTTCTGGCTCTCCTGGTATAATTACAGGTTGTTCAGCTGATTTTCTTTCTGAGTTTTTAAATCTCTCAATCCATGTATCAATTGCATGGTAATAGTCTTCTTTAGCTCTAAAGCCATCTATTCTTATCGCACCAAAAAAGTGTCCAATGCCTTTACCAACTGGGTTTTCAGCGGGATCTAAAAAACTGACAAATGGGGGAACCCAAGGTCCAAAATTTGCACCAGATAATACGGCAGATAAAATATCTACAGTTGCACTCAGGCCAAATCCTTTATGACTACCATGTGCAATATCGCTACCAAGTGGCAACAAAGAACCACCTTTTTTTAATTCATTCGGATCCGTAGAAGCCTTGCCCTCTTTGGTTTGTAGCCAACCTTCTGGAATTGTTTTGTTTGCTCTTTGTGCTATTTCTAATTTACCATTGGCAGCAGCTGCAGTGGCCATGTCAATAACAATTGGATCGAAATTGTTGGCTGGAAATGCAAAACACATTGGATTAGTGCCTAACATTCTTTCAATTGAAAAAGTAGGAGCGACTAATGGGCTTGCGTTAGTCATCGCAATCCCAATCATATCGTGTGGTAAGGCTTTCATGGCATGATATGCAGCAATACCAAAATGATTAGAATTTCTAACAGCTACCCAGGCACTTCCATATTGCATTGCTTTACTAATCGCTAAATCCATTGCAAATGGTGCTACGATTAAGCCTAAGCCCTCATCTCCATCAACGGTAGCAGTAGTTGCAAGCTCGTGTACAATTTGAATGTTGGGCCTAGAATTGATTCTTTTCTTTTCCCATAAACGAATATATCCACTTAAGCGAGCCAAACCATGCGATTCTACTCCACGAAGATCTGCAGCCAATAAAACAGCTGCAGCTTGCTGCTGATCTTGTTCATTTAGGCCAATTTGCTCGAATATTTGACAAATAAATCGGTTTAAAACCGAAACTGGTACTGTTATATTATTCATTTTGAGGGTGTTGAATTTTTAAAAGATGTTTGTGCATCATTTTCTTGCAAATTATTCATTTAACGCAATATTTTTTTGGTTTTTTTTAAATCAATTGTTTATATTTGGTATAAATAGATTTTGCACACACACATTTAAAAAAAACTATGATGAAAAAACTACTTTTATTAAGCATGGGAGCTGTTATGGCTTTACAAGCTTCTGCGCAAGACGTAACGCGTCTTTCAACTAACTTAATGGATGGCCAAAAGCAAAATTCAGTAAGTGTTGTAAAAAGAAATCCAAACATTAAAACAACTGCAAACTCTGTATTAACAGTAACTCCAATTACCATTGGTTCTGCAGTAAACGCATTTACTCAAATTGGACAAAACAGAAGAAGAGTTTCTGTTGACCAAGATTTAAATGCAGTAGTATTTGTTCACCGTGGCGATCCTGCAGTTTTAGGTTCTTCAGGAAACAAAGCAATGTTCGATATCTCTGCTGATGGTGGAGCTAATTGGACTTCAAACTTAGGTCCTGTTATTGACGTTCAACCTGCTGCGCCTCATACTCGTTACCCACAAGGTGCGCTTATGAACCCAACTGCTGGAAACACTAACGCTGCAAATGCACGTATCATTGGTATGGCTCCAAAAGCGGACGGTGTTAACAATGGATGGGGTGGTTTAATGCAAGGTACTTGTAAATTAGACGGTACCGGTTCTGTTAAAACTTTCTTCAATTCGGGAAATGCTTTCATTCCTCAATCTCTAACTAAAAGAGTTAATGGTGAGTTCTGGGCTACTGATGACACTACAACTGATGGTAACATCGTAATGTACAAAGGTGTTTATTCAGCTGCAGGTGATTCAATGACTTGGTCAATTGGTAAAACTTTAGGTAAACCAGCTGATTTATTCGATACTTCAGTAGATACTGCTACTCATTACTTAGATGTATTAGTTGCTTTTGATAAAACTGGTAACAAAGGTTGGGCTGCAGTTTCTTGCGAGTCTAAAATTGGTGGTGTAGATACTGCATTCAATCCAATTTTCTGGAAAACTACTGATGGTGGTGCAACTTGGACTGGTCCAGTTGAAGCTAACTTAGCAGCTATGTCAAATGTAATGTCTGATCCAAACTTAGGTGGTTTAAAACCTTCTATGGGATTTGATACTGGTTTAGCGGTTGATAAAAACGGTAACCCACATTTCTTCGGTGTTACTTGTGGTGCTTCTGCTTCAACAGCTTATTCATTGGCTACTGGTGCTCCATTGTCAATGTATGATGTAACATTAAACGGTTCAGGTAACTGGATTGCTAATTTCGTAGATACAGTTTCTTCTTTCCGTGGTGCTTCTTTCGGTACTTTAACTCATGATAATGAGTGTGCTGTTGCAGTTTCTACAGATGGTGAAGCAATTTTATATTCTTGGACTGATACTAAAGTAGCTAACCAAACTACTGCAGGTGCAAATGATTTCCCAGATTTATTCGTTAAAGGATACTATGTTTCTTCAGGAACAATGGGTACTACAATCAACGCTACTGAAGGTTCTTCTGTAGAGTCAGTTGCTTACTTACCTGCTCGTGCTAACGAAGCTTTAGTAACTAGTGCTGGTTATGTATTATCTACTGTAATTGCAGTTCCAACTGGTGACGAAAACGTAACTGTTGGTTTTGCTTACTTAGATGGTGTTGTTTATCCTAAATCAACTGGTGTAAATAATGTAAAAAATACTTTATTCAACATCTCTAACAACTATCCAAACCCATTCTCTGGTTCAACTTCATTCGATATGAACTTGAATTCTTCAGCTAATGTGGTAGTTACTATTACTAACTTATTAGGTCAACAAGTAAAAGAAGCAGTTAATGCTACTTATGCTGCTGGTGCTCATACAATCAAAATTGATGCATCTAACTTAAACGCTGGTGTTTACTTCTACAATGTAAACGCAGGTGGTTTCGTAATGACAAACAAAATGATCGTGAAGTAATTAAACTCACGCACAATAAAAAAGCCCTTCGATTTTTCGAAGGGCTTTTTTATTGTATTTTTTTTAAGAATTAGTCAATTGCAATTACTTGAAATGTTTTGCTCATTGGTTCTGAATTGTTTTTGATAATTGTTAAAAGTGTATTGTTTTTTAAATACCATGCACTAAAATTTTCTGTTCGTTCTTGTAAAATTCCATTTGGGAAAAAGGAAGATTTCAATTTTACAATTTGATTGACGCCAACTTGTTGCTTTTTCTTTTCAGCCTTAAACATTTTTTTCTCTAATGCAGTTAAGAGTTTGTCAATCTTTTTATCCGTTGCACTTACGGTTGCCAATAAGGTGTTATCTATTTTAGCAAGTTTTTCGTGAATCGCACTTAATTGCAAAGAGATAGATTGCTGTTCTGTAGCAAGCGATAATTCATTTTGGGTGTTCTTTTGAACGAAATCGTTTATAATTGCTTCTAAGGGCTTAAAAATGTCTTCAGGCTGATTTAAAAGTGTGTTCATTAACATCAGTTGCTTTTTTTCGGTCAACGCAAAGGAATTTCTCCAAGCTATTAACGGAAATGGAATGTTGTAATGTGCGAAAGTGCTTTTCAATTGCATCCAATAGGCAATTTCACCTGGTCCGCCTACATAAGCTAAATTGGGTAAAATACACTCTTGGTATAATGGGCGCATTAAAACATTCGGACTGAAATTTTCTGGATGGTGATTAATTTCAGCTTGTAATTCGTCGGCGCTGAATTTAAATTTTTGATCTGCAGTTTCAAATCCTGTTTCAGTTTTAATTATTCTACTTCTTGATTGAGGAGAAAGGTGAAAGAAATTAATCTCTCTAGGGTTAACTTGAATGGGATATTGTTTTTCCAGTTGGGTATTCGTTTCAGAAACCTTTACAAAACTATTTTGTTCGAAAACATCTCTGCTAATAATTTCTGAAAACTCTTTTTTTAGTTTCGGGTGATTTGCATCAATGATAATTAACCCATCTTCTTTAAATAGTTCATTCACCAAAATTCTAGTTGCATCTGCCAGCGATTTTTTTTCAGAATAGGCCAGTTTAAATAGTTGGATGATTTTTTCTTTGTCTGGTTGTGAACCAAAATAGTGATCTAGCGAATCAATAATTTTATCAATTCCATTTGTTTCTATAGCACCAACAGCGCCGCCACTTTGCTGTTTCCATTCAAATTTTGTGCCGGCTATATTTGCATGATTTATTTCTTCAAAATCATGGTCTTCTGTTGCCATCCAAAACACTGGAATAATTTTGCTCCCAGGGTTTGCAATGGATACTTGTTTCGCTAAATTGATACAAGTAATTATTTTATAAATAAAATAAAGTTCGGCAGTAAATAAGCCAAGTTGATGGCCAGTAGTAATGGTAAAAGTATTTTCTGCTAGTAAAGAAGCAATGTTTTGTTTTGTTAATGCTGAACTATGAATATTTTGATATTGTTCTTGTATAACAGAAACTAAAGTTGCCCTGTCAATCGATATCTTTTTTCGATTAGAAATAATATGTTCAAACGATTTTACCTCGGGGGCATGTTCATAAAAAGGTTTTAATTTTTCATTTGCATCAAGGTAATCGAGAAAAATCTGACTAAAGTTGCCCGTGGAATGATATGGTATTTTAAAACTATTTTCCATGGTTGCTTGTTTTTTTAGCTAATCACATTGCCGTACAAGTCGAATTCTGTTGCTTTAGAAATTTTTGCTTGCACAAAACTACCAACACTAAGGTATTGATCTTTTGCGTCAATTAAAACTTCGTTGTCAACTTCGGGCGAATCAAATTCAGTCCTTCCAACAAAATAATCTTTTTCTTTACGGTCAATCATAACTTTGAAAGTTTGACCTACTTTTGCTTGGTTAAGTTGAAAAGAAATATCTTGTTGCACTTCCATGATACTATCAGCACGAGCTTGTTTTTCTTCCGCACTAAGTGTGTCATTCAAAGTATGAGCATGTGTATTTTCTTCATGCGAATAGGTGAAAACGCCTAAGCGATCAAACTTGCTTTCTGCAACAAAATCAATCAGCTCTGCTACGTCTTGTTCTGTTTCACCAGGGTAACCTGCAATCATGGTCGTTCTCAATGCAATATTAGGCACACGACTTCTGATTTCATTTACCAATTCAATGGTTCTTCTTTTGGTAATTCCACGACGCATCGATTTAAGCATGTTATCACTGATGTGTTGTAATGGCATGTCTAAATACTTGCAAATATTATCGCGTTCGTTCATTACATCTAATACATCCATAGGAAATTGAGAAGGATAGGCATATTGTAACCTGATCCATTCTAAACCTTCTACATCTGATAAGTTTTTAAGAAGATCTGCTAATTTTCTATCGTTGTAAATATCTAATCCGTAATAAGTAAGGTCTTGCGCAATTAAAATAAGTTCTTTAGTTCCTTTGTTTACAAGGTTCTTAGCCTCTTTTACTAATTCTTCAATAGGTCTAGAAACATGTGTGCCACGCATCAAAGGGATTGCGCAAAACGAACAAGGTCTATTGCAACCTTCTGCAATTTTGAAATAAGCAAAATGTGCAGGTGTAGTTAATAATCTTTCTCCAACTAGTTCGTGTTTGTAATCTGCACCAACAGTTTTTAATAATCTAACTAAATCGTTGGTCCCAAAATAGGCATCTACATTAGGAATTTCTTTTTCTAATTCTGGTTTATATCGTTGAGATAAACAGCCAGTCACATAAACTTTATCAATTTTTCCTTGCTCTTTGAGTTCGGTATATTTTAAAATAGTATCAATTGATTCTTGTTTAGCGTTATCTATAAAACCACAGGTATTAATAATAACAGTATTAAAATCGATCACTTCTGATTCGTGACTGACGTCAAATTGATTGCCTTTCAGTTGACCCATCAACACTTCAGAGTCGACCATATTTTTAGAACAACCTAAAGTGACGATGTTAATTTTATCTTTATTACCTTTTGTTTTCATGTGTTTAGGCTATTTAAAAAATGATTCCACAAAAGTGGTTTTATTAAATAATTGAATATCGTTGATGCCTTCTCCAACACCAATGTATTTTACTGGAATTTTAAATTGATCGCTAATGCCTATAACTACGCCACCTTTAGCGGTACCGTCAAGTTTCGTAAGTGCAAGCGCATTTACCTCGGTTGCAGCAGTAAATTGCTTACATTGTTCAATGGCATTTTGACCTGTAGAGGCATCAAGTACTAATAGTATTTCATGTGGTGCATTCGGAACAACTTTTTGCATTACGTTTTTGATTTTACTCAATTCGTTCATCAAGTTGATTTTATTATGCAAACGTCCGGCGGTGTCAATGATAACTACGTCTTCTCCGTTTGCAACAGCTGACTTTAAAGTATCAAAAGCAACGGCAGCAGGATCGGCACCCATTTTCTGAGAAACCACTCTTACTTTTACGCGTTCACCCCAAATGTGTAATTGCTCAACTGCAGCAGCCCTAAAAGTGTCTGCAGCACCTAATACTACTTTTTTTCCTTCTAAATTAAATTGGTTGGCTAATTTGCCAATGGTGGTCGTTTTACCTACGCCATTCACCCCAACAACCATGATAACATAGGGTTTAGCGTCGTCCTTAATTTCAAAATGATTAAAATCTACGCTGTTGTTTTCTGCCAATAAAGCAGCAATTTCTTCATGTAAAACCTTGTTAAGTTCTGCGGTGTTGATGTATTTTTCTGCAGCAACTCTCTTTTCTACACGTGCAATAATTTTCAAAGTTGTTTCAACGCCCACATCTGCGCCAATTAAAATTTCTTCTAAATTATCAAGAACTTCCGCATCAACTTCGGTCTTGCCAATTATGGCGCGAGTGATCTTCCCAAAAATAGATTCTTTGGTTTTCTCAAGACTTTGCGTAAGCGTCTCTTGTTTCTTTGATGAAAAAAAATCAAATATTCCCATGATGTGATATAAAAAAAGCTCCTTTCAAAAGAAAGAAGCTTCTGTTAATGCTGTTAATTAACTTATTTAGATGCGTTAATGATATCCTTTACGTGGTCATTATGTACCACTTGCTCTTTGAAGCTGTAAGCGCCTGTTTTAGGAGATCTTACAGTAACAATCACTTTTGAATATTCTTTACCGTTTCCAGTTTTTAATGTTGCAACTACCTTCTTAGCCATGACTTAATATTTTATATTAATTACTTAATTTCTTTGTGAGTTGTTTTGCGTTTCAATACAGGATTGAATTTTTTCAATTCTAAACGCTCAGTTGTATTTTTTTTGTTTTTAGTCGTGATATATCTCGACATGCCAGGTAGACCACTTTCTTTGTGCTCTGTGCATTCTAAAATTACCTGTACTCTATTGCCTTTCTTTGCCATTGCCTTCTTTTGCTAAATATTTTTAATTAGATCTTACCTGTTTTTACAAATTGATTGATACAAGCTGCAATCCCTTTTTTATCGATTGTTTTTAATGCTGAAGTAGATACTTTTAAAGTAATCCATTGGTCTTCTTCAGGAATGTAAAACTTTTTCAAAAACAAATTCGGTAAGAACTTTCTTTTCGTCTTACGATTTGAATTAGATACATTATATCCTTTTATCGCACTTTTTCCTGTTAAATCACAAACTTTTGACATGACTATATATTTTTATTGTATTCGTTCTTAAAGAGTTTGCAAATATCTTAAAAAATCTGTTAACCGCAAATAGTTTTTCAATAATTAATTCCAATTATTGGTAAAATAAAGCATCCTAGGCCTTTTTAGTCTGCTAAAGCACACTAAATAAGCTATTTATATAAATTATTTTACCTTATAAACCACAAGCTATATTTTAGGACAAATCATTCAATTTTTCTAAAAAAGCGCAATAAATGTGCTAAATATACAATATAAGCTGTTTTTTTGGTAATTTGCTATTATGGAATTCAAAATAGACACTTTCGAACAATACCAATCAATATATCAGCATTCTGTTGCGCAACCTGAACAGTTTTGGGCTCAAATTGCCAATGAGTTTCTGTGGAAGAAAAAATGGGATAAAGTTTTGGATTGGAATTTTCAAGAACCCAATATAAAATGGTTTGATGGGGCTCAGTTAAATATAACTGAAAACTGCTTAGATAGACATTTAGCTACTAAAGCCAACCAACCCGCAATTATATGGGAGCCAAATAACCCTGCGGAACAACATCGTACATTAACCTATCAAGATCTATACGATCAAGTTTGTCGTTTTTCTCATGTTTTACAAAGAAATGGTGTAAAAAAAGGGGATAGGGTTTGTATTTATATGCCAATGGTGCCAGAACTTGCCATTGCTGTTTTAGCATGTGCTAGAATTGGTGCGATACATTCTGTGGTTTTTGGTGGCTTTTCTGCGCAATCCATTGCAGATCGAATAATAGATGCTGCATGTGCTTTTGTAATTACTGCAGACGGTGGGCATCGCGGAAATAAAGAAATCCCTTTAAAATCTGTGATAGACGATGCATTGATGCAATGTAAAACTGTGCAGAAAGTTATCGTTTTGAATAGGTCTCATACGCCGGTTTCTATGATCAAAGGAAGAGATGTTTGGTGGGAAGAAGAAATGAAAATGGTGGAAGATTTAAAGTTGAAAGATTTTCCTGCAGTTACCATGGAAGCTGAGGACGAGTTGTTTATTTTATATACTTCTGGTTCAACTGGAAAACCTAAAGGAGTTGTTCATACTTGTGCTGGTTATTTGGTGTATACTGGTTATACATTTGCTACCGTTTTTCAATATCAACCCAAAGAAGTATTTTTCTGTACGGCAGATATTGGCTGGATTACAGGTCATTCATACATTGTTTATGGTCCGCTTTCTCAAGGTGCAACTTCTGTTATTTTTGAAGGGATTCCAACTTATCCTGATGCTGGTCGTTTTTGGGATGTGGTTGCAAAACACCAAGTAAATATATTATACACTGCGCCAACTGCGATACGTTCACTAATGCAATACGGTGATGAATTTATTGATGGTAAGGATTTAAGCTCATTAAGGGTTTTAGGCTCGGTTGGGGAACCAATTAATGAAGAAGCTTGGCATTGGTACCATCAAAAAATAGGTAAATCAAATTGTCCAATAGTTGATACCTGGTGGTAGACCGAAACAGGGGGAATGCTTATTTCGCCAATAGCAGGAGTTACACCTTTAAAACCTGCGCATGCTACGTTTCCATTACCAGGTGTTCAACCAATTTTAGTAGATGAAAATGGAGCTGAAATTTTAGGTAATAATGTAAGTGGAAATTTATGTATTAAATTTCCTTGGCCAGGTATGTTAAGAACAACTTATGGCGACCATGAACGATGTCGTCAAAATTATTTTTCAACTTATCCTAATTTATATTTTACAGGAGATGGATGTTTGAGAGATGAATCAGGTAATTACCGAATTACGGGAAGAGTAGATGACGTAATGAATGTTTCAGGACATCGCATTGGAACAGCTGAAGTGGAAAATGCAATCAACGCACATACCGGAGTTATTGAGTCTGCGGTGGTGGGCTATCCGCACGATATCAAAGGGCAAGGGATTTATGCTTATGTTATTTGTGAGCACGATTTCATAGATGATGAATTGATGCGAAAAGATATTTCACAAACAGTAGCAAGAATTATTGGTGCCATTGCTAAGCCAGATAAAATTCAATTTGTTAAAGGGTTGCCTAAAACAAGATCTGGAAAAATAATGCGTAGAATTTTGCGAAAAATTGCGGAAGGAGAATTGTCAAATTTGGGTGATACCAGCACATTGCTAGATCCAGATGTGGTGGCAAGCATAGCTGACGCAAGAATTAATTAAATTAAGGATTCGCTTCTGCCTAATTTAAAGCACAAAAATGTATTTTTGTGTTATGAATTCGAATCGACCAATTATTTTAGTTACCAATGACGATGGCATAACATCTTCGGGCATACAAAATTTAGCTTATTTGATGAAGGAGTTAGGCGATGTGGTTATTGTGGCTCCAGATAGCCCGCAATCTGCCATGGGTCATGCTATTACCATTGCCAAACCCCTTCGATTAGAAAAAGTAGATTTATACGAAGGCATTCAAAGTTATCAATGCAGTGGTACGCCTGTCGATTGCGTTAAACTAGCAGTGAATAAAATACTTCATCGCAAACCAGATTTATTAGTTTCAGGAATCAATCACGGCTCAAACTCTTCTATTAATATTTTGTATTCAGGCACCATGTCTGCTGCAATGGAGGGGGCAATTGAAGGCATTCCTTCAATTGGTTTTTCGCTTTCGGATTTTTCTTCAAATGCAAATTTTCAACCTACCCATAAATATATTTTATCCATTGCCAAAAATGTTTTAGCAAACGGTTTGCCTAAAGCAACTTTGTTAAATGTTAATTTTCCATTGGTTCAAAATTTTGAAGAACTTCAAGGAGTTAAAATTTGCAGACAAGCGGTAGCTAAGTGGCAAGAAGAATTTGACGAAAGGTTAGACCCACATAAGCGAAAATATTATTGGCTTACAGGTGTTTTCGAATCAAACGACGAAGGCCAAGACACCGACGAATGGGCATTGAAAAATAATTATGTATCGGTTGTTCCTGTTCAGTTTGACTTAACAGCCTACAATGCGATTGATGAATTATCAAATTGGAAATTTAATATTTAAAATATGAAAGATAAATTTTATTTAGGTGTTTTATATGGAATGGCATTGCCATTGTTAGCTTATATTTTTGGTGATTTTATTCAGTCAAAAATTGCTTTTCATTTGCGCCCAAATTTCTTTCAGATTTTATGTGTTGGAGTGAACATGGTGATTTTTCAAATTGCTATAAAAAAACAATTCGATGCTTTGGCAAAAGGAGTTTTGTTTAGCACCTTTTTCTATGCCATTATTTTTGCATATTTCTTTTTGAGGTAAACCATGAAGTATTTTTTAATAGCAGGCGAAGCTTCAGGCGATTTACATGGCGCTAATTTAATGCGCAGCATAAAAACGCTAGATCCAGCTGCAAATTTTCAGTTTTATGGTGGCAACTTAATGGAAGCCCAAGGAGGAGAACTGCTGAAGCATTACTCTGAAATGGCATTTATGGGTTTTGTAGAAGTTGTCGCGAACCTTTCTGCTATTAACCAAAATTTGGCTAGTTGCAAACAAGCCATTATAGAGGCAAAGCCAGATGTGTTAATTTTAATTGATTACCCAGGCTTTAATTTGAGAATTGCTGCTTTTGCTAAGCGCATGGGTATAAAGGTTTCCTATTTTATTTCACCCAAAATTTGGGCATGGAATCAGAGCCGAGTTCATAAAATCAAAAAGATAGTAGATCAAATGTTATGTATACTTCCATTCGAAGTAGATTTTTATAAAAAATTTGCAATGGATGTTGTTTATGTAGGAAATCCGTTAAAAGATGCCATTGCAAATTATTCATTTCAAAATGATTTTAAGTTAACAAATGGATTATCATCAAAGCCAATCATTGCAATACTTCCAGGAAGTCGTAAAATGGAATTGGTGAAAATTTTACCTACCATGTTAGCCGTACAAAATCACTTTCCTGATCATCAGTTTGTTGTTGCAGCAGCACCTGGCTTACCCGCAAGTTTTTACGATCAATTTCAATTAGCTGGTGCAAAAATTTTATTTAATTGTACTTACGATATATTAGCTAATGCAGAATTAGCCATTGTAACTTCAGGTACGGCTACGCTTGAAACAGCTTTATTTAATGTGCCTCAAGTAGTATGTTATAAAGCAAATGCTTTATCGGTTTTTATTGCAAGGTTATTGGTTAAAATAAAATTCATTTCATTGGTGAACCTAATTGCAGATGAAAAAATTGTAACAGAATTAATTCAACAAGACTGCACGGTAGTAAATATAGCCAAGGAACTAAAAACGCTTTTAGCGGGTACTTCAGGCAGAAAAGAAATGTTAGCTAAGTACCAACATTTACAATCATTAGTTGGTCCAGAAGGCGCCTCTTTGAGGGCAGCGCAGGCGATTTATCAATTCATTCATCCCAATGCGCATGTTTAAGAAGTTAATACTTTTTGTTTTTTTCTTTTTGTTTTTGCTTAAGGGAATAAGTGCTAAGGATATCCAAGTTTCGATATTAGCAGAATACAATCCAGTTCAAATAAATTTAGCAATTATTTCAGGCGACTATTATATTTCCTTAGATGATGAAAAGATATTAAAGGTTGATAAGTCAGATGATATATACTTAAAAGCAATTGGCAGTAAAGTTTCTGTTGAAAAAAATGGTCAATTTATGGCTTTGGTAGAGAACCTACAATTGATTAGTTCAGATTCGCTGTCAAGCTTTAAAATTGAGCTAATCAGGGCAAATTCCAAAATCAGCATTTATCCAAACTCGCTTTTTGTCAATGTTAAAAATGGCACTTTTCGATTAATAAATGCTGTCGGAATAAATCAATATGTTGCTGGCGTAATTGAGTCTGAAATTGGAAATGTTAAAAATATAGAATTACTTAAAGTACAAGCGGTAATTTCTAGGTCATATGTTTTAAGAAATATAGATAAACACAAAGCAGAGGGTTTTCAAATGTGCGATAAAGTACATTGTCAAGTATACCATGGAAAATGTCGTTTTAATTTATTGATTAATCAAGCGGTAGATAGTACAGGTTATATCACCATTTTTGATGATCAAAACGAAGTGATTGATGCTGTTTTTCACGCCAATTGTGGAGGTCAAACAATTAATTCAGAAGATTTATGGTCTAAGAGCAAAACCTACTTAAGGGCGGTTTCAGATACTTTTTGCTCTGCTGGAAAGCAAGCCATTTGGCAAAAGGAAATAGCTAAATCGGAATGGCTCCAGTATTTAAGCAGAAAAACCGGACAAAAAATAGAAGATCCATGTGTTTTTTCTGAATGGAATAGAAGAACACAATTGCCTTGTTGTGCAGTATCGTTAAAAGATATTCGCACAGATTGGAAATTAAGATCAACATTATTTGTTATTTCTGAAAGAGAAGGTAAAATATTATTCAATGGAAGAGGGTTTGGACACGGAGTGGGCATGTGCCAAGAAGGTGCAATTAATATGGCTAATAATGGATTTAAATATGATCAAATAATTAAATTTTATTATACAAACATTCACCTTTTCCCTTATCAATTTAAAACTGAATAATTATTTTTTAAATATTACAATTATGGCTGTTCCATACTGGTTATCTCGAATGTCTTTAATGCTCCCTGAAGAGCAAGTTGAAAAATTAATGAATGCCAATGTGCTTGTTATTGGTTTAGGTGGTGTGGGTGGTATATGCGCTGAAATGATTGCCAGGGCTGGTATTGGTAAGATGACCATTGTAGATGGAGATACTGTTGATGCAAGTAATATAAACAGGCAGATACCTGCTTTGACTTCAACAGTGGGTCAAAATAAAGTAGAAGTAATGGCCGCTAGAATTAAAGATATCAATCCTGATATTCAATTACGTGTATTAAATGAATTTGTAAAAGACCACCGTACGGATGAGATTTTAGATGAAGAAAAATTTGATTATGCGGTTGATTGTATAGATACACTTTCACCAAAAGTTTTTTTTATCAAAGCTTGTTTAGATAGAAAAATTCCAATTGTAAGTTCGATGGGTGCAGGTGGTAAAGTTGATCCTTCAAAAATTAAAGTTGTAGATATTTCTAAAACTTACCAGTGTAATTTGGCAAAATACGTGCGCAAAAGGTTGTATCATTTAGGCACCAGAAAAGGTGTAAAAGTTGTTTTTTCTCCAGAAGCAGCAGACCAAACCAAGATTGTGGAAAGCCCAAAAGCCTTTCCTAAAAAGTCTTTAATTGGCACGGTTTCTTATATGCCAGCCATGTTTGGCTGTACATTGGCTTCGGTAGTGATCAGAGATTTAATAGAATCTTAAAAAATTAAAGCGCTGTAAATCAGCTTATATTTTTGTTAATCAATTCAAAAAAGCCTAAAAATAGGCCTTTTCAGGCTTGGTGTGGAAATCTTTTCCCGCTCTTAATTCACTAAAATTTTAGATTTGTGAAAACCTGTGCCTATAGGAATAGGTTAGGTTTGTTGATTTTTCAGTGCTTTTATTCAATAAAGTGCTTGGTCGACATTTGATATTAAATTAACGAAAATGGCAAATAGTAATTATAGTGAAGACGATATTCGATCACTCGATTGGAAAGAACATATTCGATTAAGACCCGGAATGTATATTGGTAAACTTGGCGATGGTTCAAGTTTAGACGATGGTATTTATATTCTATTAAAAGAAATTATAGACAATTCCATCGATGAGTTTGTGATGGGTGTTGGTAAACATATTGAGTTGACAATTACCGATCATAAAGTAATTGTAAGAGATTATGGTCGTGGAATTCCATTGGGAAAAGTGATCGATTGTGTTTCTAAAATTAACACAGGTGGTAAATACGATTCTAAAGCTTTTCAAAAGTCGGTTGGTTTAAATGGAGTTGGTACAAAGGCTGTAAATGCATTATCTTCTAGCTTTAAGGTACAATCATTCAGAGACGGAAGGACAAAAGTTGCAGAGTTTTCGCGCGGAGAATTAACACAAGAATATAAAGAAGAAGCAACTACTCAAAAAAATGGTACTTGCATAACCTTTAGTCCAGATGATCAAATTTTCAGAAACTTTAGGTACATCCAAGAGTTCATTGAAAACATGCTTTGGAATTATGCTTATTTGAATGCGGGTTTAACTATTCAAATGAATGGCGAAAAATTTGCATCTCAAAGAGGTCTTTACGATTTACTTGATAGAAAAACAGATGAGACCATTCGTTATCCAATTATTCATTTAAAAGGAGATGATATTGAAATCGCGATGACGCATAATAGTCAATATGGCGAAGAGTATTATTCTTTTGTGAATGGTCAACACACTACCCAAGGTGGTACGCACCAAGCGGCTTTCAGGGAAGCGGTGGTTAAAACCATTAGGGAATATTATAAAAAAGATTTCGACGCTTCTGACATCAGGGCTTCTATTGTTGCGGCAATTAGTATTCGTATTCAAGAGCCAGTTTTTGAATCTCAAACAAAAACAAAATTGGGTTCTATCAATGCGGCACCAGAAGGCCCAACAATTCGAAATTGGATCAATGACTTTTTGAAAAAAGAGTTAGATAATTATTTACATAAACACAGCGATGCAGCTGATGCATTGCTGAAAAGAATTTTACAATCTGAACGAGAACGTAAAGAAATTGCAGGGATTAAAAAACTTGCAAATGAACGTGCAAAAAAAGCAGCTCTTCACAATAAAAAATTAAGAGATTGCAAAGTGCATTTAGACGATGAAAAACATGTCCGCAGATTTGACACAACTTTATTTATTACCGAAGGGGATTCTGCAAGTGGTTCTATTACAAAATCTAGAGATGTAGAAACGCAAGCGGTGTTTAGTCTGAAAGGTAAGCCACTTAACTGTTTCAGCTTAACTAAAAAAATAGTTTACGAAAACGAAGAATTCAATTTATTGCAACATGCTTTAAATATTGAAGACGGAATTGAAAACTTACGTTATAATAATATTGTAATTGCAACCGATGCCGATGTGGATGGAATGCACATTCGATTATTGATGATGACGTTCTTTTTACAGTTTTTTCCAGACATTGTAAAAGCAGGTCATGTTTACATTTTGCAAACGCCTTTATTTAGGGTCCGTAACAAAAAGGAAACCATTTATTGTTATTCAGAACAAGAGCGAAAAAATGCGTTAGATAAATTAGGTCAAAAATCAGAAATCACTCGTTTCAAAGGATTGGGAGAAATTTCTCCAGAAGAATTTGAATTGTTTATTGGAAAAGACATTCGCATTGATCCTGTAATCATTCCAAAAGATCAAAAAATGCAACAATTGTTGGAATATTATATGGGTAAAAATACACCTGCACGACAAGAGTTTATTGTGAAGAATTTAAGATTTGAAAAAGAAGAAATTGTAGCTGAATTGCCCGAAGTTGCTGGCGAATTAGCAGAATAATTTGGAGAAGGATTGTTGAAAAAGAAATTATGGAAACACCAAACGAAGAAGCATTAAATCATAATATCATACCCATAACAGGTTTGTACGAGAACTGGTTCTTAGATTACGCATCATATGTAATTTTAGACAGGGCTGTTCCAAATATGTACGATGGATTAAAGCCTGTACAAAGAAGAATTCTTCATTCATTGAAGGAGATGGATGATGGTAGGTACAACAAAGCTGCCAATGTAATAGGTAATACCATGAAGTACCATCCACATGGAGACGCTTCAATTGGTGATGCCATGGTGCAAATTGGTCAGAAAAATTTATTAATAGATTGTCAAGGTAACTGGGGCGACCCCGTTACTGGTGATAGCGCAGCTGCACCCAGATACATTGAAGCTAGGTTATCTAAGTTTGCATTAGATGTTGTATTTAATCCGCAAACAACATATTGGCAATTGTCTTATGACGGTAGAAATAGAGAGCCTATTACTTTGCCAGTTAAATTTCCTTTATTGCTTGCGCATGGTGCAGAAGGTATTGCTGTTGGTTTAGCGACCAAGGTGCTTCCTCATAATTTCGTAGAATTAATCAATGCATCTATTGAGATTTTAAATGGGAATCGTCCTAATTTACTTCCCGATTTTTTAACTGGTGGATTAGCAGATTTTACGAATTACAACGAAGGCCAAAGAGGCGGTAGGGTTAGGGTTCGTGCAAGAATTATCGAAAAAGATAAAAAGACTTTAGCCATAACAGAAGTTCCTTTTTCTACTACAACGGGTAGTTTAATTGACAGTATCATTTCAGCAAATGATAAAGGGAAAATTAAAATCAAGAAAATCGAAGACAATACTGCAAAGAATGTAGAAATCATTGTACACCTGGCACCTGGCATTTCTCCAGATGTGACCATCGATGCGCTTTATGCATTCACAGATTGTGAAGTTTCTGTGTCGCCAAACACTTGCGTCATTAAAAATGACAAGCCTTATTTTATGAGTGTCAACGATATTTTAGTGGAGAGCACTAATCATACAAAGGCCTTATTAAAACAAGAATTAACCATTCGTTTAAATGAACTAAACGAAAAATGGCATTCTTCTTCATTAGAAAAAATATTCATTGAAGAAAAAATTTATAGAGACATTGAAGAGTGTACTACTTTCGAAGCAGTCCTTCAAACTATAGATAAAGGCTTAACTCCTTTTAAAAGTAAGCTTTTAAGAGAAGTAACTAAGGATGATATTTTAAATTTAACAGAGATTAAAATCAAACGTATTTCAAAATACGATGCATTTAAAGCAGATGAAATCTTAAAAGGAATTGAAAAAGAAATCAAAGAAGTTAAAGCAAATCTTAAAAACTTAACAGAATATGCCATTGCTTATTTCAGTCGCTTATTAGAGAAATACGGCAAAGGCAAAGAACGTAAAACGGAAATCAAGTTATTCGATAAAGTTTCTGCTACACAAGTAGCACTTGCAAATCAAAAGCTGTATATCAATAGTGCAGAGGGTTTTGTTGGTTTGGGCTTGAAGAAAGATGAATACGTTTGCGATTGTTCTGACATTGATGACATCATTGTATTCTGCGGCAATGGAAAGTTTAAGGTGATTAAAGTTGCAGAGAAAACCTTTGTTGGAAAAGATATTATCCATGCAGCTGTGTTTAAGAAAAATGATGACCGCACAGTTTATCATTTGATTTATAGAGATGGTGCATCTGGAAAATCATTTGTAAAAAGATTTTCAATTACTGGTATTACTAGAGATAAAGAATACGATTTATCACAAGGCTCTAAAGGCACGGAGGTGCTCTATTTCACCGCTAATCCAAATGGTGAATCAGAAATTGTTACCGTTAACCTTAAGCCAATGTCTAAATTAAGAAAGTTAGCTTTCGATTTAGATTTTGCCGAAATCGCAATCAAAGGAAGGGCATCTCAAGGTAATATCATCACTAAATTCCCTGTTAAGAAAGTCCTATTAAAATCAAAAGGAGTAAGTACATTAGGTGGCAGAGAAATTTGGTTTGACGACGCTATACACAGGTTAAATACAGATGGAAGAGGCCGATTCTTGGGTACTTTCCAAGGTGATGATAAAATATTGGTAATTTATGTAGACGGTTCTTATGAGTTAACTAATTTTGATATCAGCAACCATTATGATGATAAATATTTCTTACTAGAAAAATATGACACTGAACGTGTAATAGCTGCAATACACATGGATGGCGAAAGCAAAGCATCTTATGTTAAGCGATTCCAAGTAGAAAGCCCAACTATCAATAAAAAGTTTTCTTTCATCATGGAATCAGCAGGTTCAAAATGTTGGTACGCGACTACCAAAGTGGAGCCAATTGTAAAAGTATCATTTGCAAAAGAAGGGAAGTTAGCGCCAAAAGATTTAGAATTAAATTTAGCAGCATTCATAGATGTTAAAGGAATGAAAGCCATTGGCAATAAAGTTTCTAAATTCAGAATAAATGGAGTTGAAGATATTTCAAACTCTGCAGCGATAGACGAAGTGGAGGAGGGCGAATTAGAAGATTTACAAAAAACCTTGGCAGATATCAAAGCTAAGAACTTGGCAAAACCAAAGCCAGCAGCACTTCCAGTCAAAGACATTACAAAGTCAATTGAAATGGAAATTACGAATCCGGATGATTTAGACGTCGACGGCAATTCACAACCAACTTTATTTTAAAAAAGAAAAGCGCCAATTGGCGCTTTTCTTTTTTGTTTATATCAGTTCTAGTAATCGCATTTCTTTTGCGTCCAATAGTTGAGAGGCATCAGCCAATTCTTTTGCTAATTGAATCAATTCATCAACTCCTGTTTCTGTTAATAGTTTTTCATTTAGTAAAGATTTTTGGATTTCTAATGCCGCAATTTCTTTTTCTAAAGTTTCTATTTCTTTTTGTTCTTTATAAGTCAGTTTAGTTTTTGTAGTGGGAGCAGGTGTTTGAACAACAGTTGATTTTGCTTTAGCCGCTTTCAATTCTGCTTTTTTCAATTCTTCAGCTTCATCTCTTTCCACTCGGTAATCGGTATAATTACCGTTGTAAACCCTCACATTTCCTTCGCCTTCAAAAATAAATAATTGATCTGTCAATTTATCTACCAAGTACCTATCGTGGGAAACTAGCAATATACAGCCTTTAAAATTCAGTAAAAATTCTTCTAATACATTAAGTGTGTCAATGTCTAAATCGTTGGTAGGTTCATCGAGGATTAAGAAATTGGGGTTCTTAATTAGCACACGCATTAAGTGAAGGCGTTTTCTTTCGCCACCGCTTAATTTATTGACCATGCCATATTGTTTTGCAGGAGGGAATAAAAACCTCGTTAATAATGCAGAAGCAGAAATAGTAGAACCATCTGCCATAGTAATGTATTCGGCAATATTTTTTACAATATCAATTACGCGTTCGTTTTCGTCAAATTGTAATCCCTTTTGTTCATAATAGCCAAATACAGTAGTTTCACCTACAATTACTTTTCCTTTGTCAGGTAATATTTGTTGGGTAACTAAATTTAAGAAAGTAGATTTTCCCATTCCATTTTTACCTGCAACACCTATTCTATCACCTTTTTTAAATACATAAGAAAAATCATTGATGATATTTTTCTCTTCAAAACTTTTCCCTACATGGTGTAGTTCAATAATTTTATTTCCTTGCGTTGCAATTTTTACATTTAACTCAACTGAATTTTTACTTGGTCCATTTTTCGTTTTTTCCGATAAGTCGTAAAATGAATCTATCCTCGATTTAGATTTGGTTGTTCGCGCTTTTGGCTGTCTGCGCATCCATTCTAATTCTTTTCTTAATAAATTTAAATTCTTTTCTAGGCTTGAAGCGTCCATGGCTTCTCGCTCTGCTTTTTTCTCTAGGTAATAGCTGTAGTTCCCTTTATAATTAAACACTTTGCCGTTTTCAAGTTCTGCAATTTCATTGCAAACATTGTCTAGAAAATATCGATCATGGGTAACTAATAAAATGGTTTTATTTCCAATGCGTAAAAATTCTTCGAGCCACTCAATGGTGTCAATGTCTAAATGGTTGGTCGGTTCATCTAAAATATAAACATCGGGGTCGTCAATTAACAATTTAGCCAATGCCAATCTTTTTCGCTGTCCACCAGAAAGTGTTTTGATTTTTTGTTCGTAATGATGTATGCCTAAAGTTCCTAGAATTTGACGAATGGTGTGTTCGTATTCCCATGCATTGGCATTCGAAAGTTCATCAGTTAATTTACCAATTTCCGCTTCGTCTGCATTTGGGTCTTCAATGAGTTCTTCGTATCTTCTGATTAATTGTTGTTGAATATTATCCATAGAAAAGATAAATTCAGCGATGCTTTGTTCTTGGTCAAATAACGGTTCTTGATCAAGGTATCCAACCCTCAATTCTTTATTGCAAACAACTTTGCCTTCTTGTGGTTGGATTTTGCCTGATAAGATTTTCATCAGCGTTGATTTTCCGGCGCCATTTACGCCAACTAGCGCCATTCTTTGGCCAGCATTCAAGCCTAAATTCAAACCTTTAAAAAGCCAATTATCTTGAAATGAATGACCTAATTGTTCTGCCGATATAAAATTACTCATGCCGCAAAGATGCCTATTTGTTTTGATTTAGCGGCCTATTTTAGCAGAAAATCTATTTGATGTATTGAATTTTACCGTATACGCCTAAGGGTAATTTAGCACCTTTACTTGCTTGTAAATAAAGTTCACCAATACTGAGGTTGTCTGTTCTTTTAAATGAAGATTTAATCAAGTTTTCTACAATTAAAGAAGAGAATCCTAAAGAATAGGTGTTCAATATTAAAAAGAAATTATCAGGGTCAGCAAGTTGCGCAACATCTTTCATAATTTCGTTGATGCTGTCTTCTAGTTTCCATTTTTCCCCATTCGGTCCATGACCAAAAGCGGGTGGGTCTAAAATAATGCCATTGTATTTTTTTCCGCGCTTCACTTCACGTTTTACAAATTTCAGTGCATCTTCCACCACCCATTTAATGTCTTTTAAATTTGATAGTTCTTGGTTTTCATTTGCCCAGGTTACCACTTGTTTAATTGAATCAACGTGTGTGACTTCAGCACCTGCAGATCTAGCTGCTATGGAAGCTCCGCCAGTATAGGCAAATAAATTAAGCACTTTAGGCTCTTTTATTTTCATTGCTTTAATGGCTTTTGCGGCATAGTCCCAATTAGCTGCTTGTTCAGGAAAAATACCAACATGTTTAAAAGAAGTAAATGCCAATCTAAATTGAATGGAAATGTCTTTTGTTTGATATTTAATATGCCATCTATCTGCTACCGGATTTTTTAATTTAATCCATTCGCCAGTTGAGCTACTTTTTGATTTGAATTTAACGTGAGCTAGTTTTTCCCATTCTTTCATTGGCATAGCTGGATCCCAAATGGCTTGAGGCTCTGGTCTAATGGTTATGTACTTTCCAAATCTTTCTAATTTTTCGAAATTACCACAGTCAATTAATTCATAGTCTTCCCATTGGGTGGGGCTTAATAGCTCTATCATGCTTAATATTTTTTATTGAAATTTTGATTTCATTAATTTACTTGCAAACACAAATTCATTTACTTCTTGATTTGCTGCTTTGATCAAATCGGTATTGGCTCCTTCCCACCAGTTTTGACCTTGGTGAAGAAAAATAATATGATCACCAATTTCCATTACGGAATTCATATCATGTGAATTTATTACCGTCGTAATTTGGTATTCGATGGTAATTTCACGAATAAGATTATCAATGATTATGGATGTTTTAGGGTCTAATCCAGAATTGGGTTCGTCGCAAAACAAGTATTTGGGCTGCATGGCAATGGCTCTAGCAATGCCAACTCTTTTTTTCATACCACCTGACAAATCAGAGATGCGAAGTTTATTGATGTTTTCGAGATTCACTCTTTTTAAACAGAAGTTTACTCGGTCTAGCTTTTCTTCTATTGACCAATCGCTAAACATATTAAGTGGAAATAATACATTTTCTTCCACATTCATCGAATCAAAAAGTGCAGCACTTTGAAACAACATGCCTATTTCTTTTCTGATTGGAATTTTTTCTTTGAAATCTAATTTACTAAAATCCACACCATCATAATTGATTTCTCCTGCATCAATGTCGTGCAAGCCAATCATGCATTTCAGCAGTGTCGTTTTACCCGAACCACTTCCGCCAATGATCATATTGGTGATGCCTGGTTTAAAAGTAGCGCTGATATTTTTTAATACCTGATTGCTATCAAAAGATTTGGAAACATTTTTTAGTTCAATCATTATAATAATATTTGAGCAACTAAATAATCTGCGAATAAAATTAAAACAGAGCTATAGACTACCGCTTTGGTGCTAGATTCACCAACTTCAAGCGCACCTCCTTTAGTGTAAAAACCTTGGTAGGCAGAAACACTCGACATTAAAAATGAAAACAAAACAGTTTTAATTAGTGCTACAAAAATGATGAACGAATTCCAATCCCTTAATACACCGGAAATAAATTCTGTTCCCGAAATCACACCTGTAAGTGGGCCAATAATATAAGCACCCATGAGTCCTAAAAACATTGAAATTATTACCAACATTGGAATGGTAATAACTGCTGCCACTATTTTTGGTAATACTAAAAAACCAGTGGAATTGATACCCATAATTTCTAACGCATCAATTTGTTCGGTTACGCGCATGGTACCTAATTGTGAGGAAATACTTCCGCCAACCCTGCCTGATAAAACCAATAAAGAAATGGTTGGACTAAATTCTAAAATAACAGAGTCTCTAGTAATCACTCCAATAATATCTCGGGGAATTAAATTGCTGACTAATTGATATGCTGTTTGAATACAAGTAACTGCTCCTAAAAAAATAGAAATAACCGCGATAATCCCTAATGAGCCAACGCCAATAAGATTCATTTCTCGAACTATTTCCTTCCAGTAAACTTTAAAGTTTTCTGGTTTAGTAAATACATTCTTTAAGAAAAGCAGATATTTGCCGAAATGGTAGAAAAACATGCTGATTTTTATTTGTAAAAGTAAAGATTTTGATTGATTTTATTGCATAGAATAGCAATTGAAAATTCTTGTTTTTTAGGAAATATATTTAAACTTGTAAAAAGCAGATATGAGTATCATTATAACAGGTTCTACTAAAGGTATTGGGAATGCATTGGCACATCAATTTGCAGCCGAAGGCCACGATTTAATAACAGTAGCTAGAAATCAAACCGAATTAGATTTACAGGCAAAGCAAATACACCAAAAGTATGGCGTAACTGTAAATACAATCTCCGCTGACTTATCCGACGAACTAGGTATTCAATTTTTAATTTCTAGCATCTTATCGTTCAAAAAACCAATCGATGCGTTAATTAATAATGCTGGAAGCTATATCGCTGCAGATATTCATACAGAGCCAGATAATGCATTACAAAAAATGCTAGCTATCAATTTAATTTCTGCAGTTAATATTACTAAAGGGTTACTACCTTTGTTTTTAGAGCAAAGACATGGACATATTTTTAACATGTGTTCCGTTGCAAACATTACACCTATTCCGGCTGCAATTTCTTATACAGTTAGTAAATACGCACTATATGGTTTTACTAAATGTTTGAGAGAAGATTTAATGACTAAAGGGATTAAAGTGACTGCTGTTATTCCAGGCTCAACGCTTACTGCTTCTTGGGAAGGAACTACACTTCCAGTAGATCGATTTATACAGCCAGAAGATGTTGCTTCTGCTATATACAATGCTTTCACACTTTCTTCTGGTGCATGTATGGACGAAATTATCATTAGGCCACAACTAGGCACATTGTAATTTTTAAGATACTTAGCGACTTACTAAATAAAAATTATATTTCTTTGTATATCAAATTATTTATATGAACAACAGACAATTATTTAGGAATAAACAAAAAGGTAGAATTGGCGGCGTTTGTGCAGGTTTGGGAGAATATTTCGAAGTAGATATTACACTAATTCGCGCATTGTTTTTAGTGGCATTATTAGGTTTTGGATCGGGGTTTTTAATGTATATTATCCTATGGATTGTATTGCCTGAACGTTCACAAACAATACAAGAAGATTCAAATATAAATGAAGCATATTATGCACCAGAGGACACTGCTAATTTTACCAAAGGAGGAAAAGTAAAAAAAGAAAATGTAATCGGCGGATTAGTGCTAATTACATTAGGCGTAATTTTTTTAGCAGATGAATTTATTCCTTGGATTTCATTTCAAAAACTGTGGCCATTAATTTTAATTTCCATCGGAATAGGAATGTTATATACTAATTCTAAAAAGAACAAAAACTAAAATGAATTCAAAAAATATTGGCTGGGGATTATTTTGGATTGTGATTGGCGCATTATTGATCTTAAGAAATTTTGATTTTTTATGTTTTGAAATAAATTGGAATTTAATTTTCAGGTTTTGGCCAGTAATTTTAATTTTTGCGGGTGTAAATAGTTTATTAAAAAGTAGCGCTAATACACGAATTCATTGGCTTATGCCAGTATTGATTATTTTCTTGTTAGTATTGGTTTTAGTAAAGGGATTGACTTGGAATGGTCCAATAAAAACTTCCATTTTAAGTTCAAAAACAAATACTACAAAAGATTATTCGTTTAAAGTTGAAAATACAACGAATACCGATTTGGCAAGTCTGCATTTTTCTGGTGGTGCAGCGTATTTCAATATACTAGATTCAACAAATTTATTGTTTGCTGCCAGCATGCCTATGAGTGGCAGTGGATACCATATGGAGCAGGAACAAACAGATTCCATTACAAATATAACGTTGCAAATGGATGGCGACGCGGATATTAATTTAGACGATAAAAAATGGAATGACAATCAAGTTGCTTTGCAATTGAATAGCCAACCAATTTGGGATTTAGACTTTGAATTGGGAGCAGGTCAAGTTGATTTTGATTTGTCAAATAATAAAATCCGTCAACTAGACATCGATGCCGGTGCGGCATCTTTAGACATTAAACTTCCTGGCAAAGAAAACGCAACGGTTAACATTAATGCAGGAGCTTCAAGTATCATTATCAGGGTACCAAAAGAAATCAATTGTGAGCTTAACATTGATGCGGTGCTTTCATCTAAATCATTAATCGGATTTGAAATGGTTGACGACAACTATTATGTTTCAAAATCTACCTTGCCAAATGCAAAGAAAATAAACCTCAATATTGATGCGGGTGTTTCCAGTGTAGAGATAATCAAATATTAGTTTTTAGCTAAAATTGACTTAAATGGCTAATAGAAAAACCTATTAGCCATTTTTTTGTTATTTTCGTGTGTAAAGCATTAAAATATTTTGATTTTGAAAGACCTAAATGGCATCTATTGCCCCGATTTATTTTCTTATAAAAGGTACTTAACCAGAGAAGTGTTTATTGGAGATGTGCCTATGGGTGCGCATCATCCAATTCGAATTCAGTCGATGACAACAACCGATACCATGGATACCATGGCAACGGTAGCGCAAACTATTCGCATGGTAGAAGCGGGTTGCGAATATGTTCGTATAACTGCGCCAAGTATTAAAGAAGCAAATAATTTAGCGGTCATTAAAAAAGAATTATTAGCCAGAGGTTGCCGAGTACCATTGGTAGCTGACATTCATTTCACTCCAAACGCAGCAGAAGCAGCAGCCAGGATTGTAGAGAAGGTGAGGGTTAATCCTGGCAATTATGTTGACAAAAAGAAATTCGAACAAATCACCTATACACAATTTGAATACGAAGAAGAAGTTGAACGCATTCGTAAAAGATTTTTACCGTTAATTAATATTTGTAAAGAATACGGTACGGCACTTAGAATTGGAACAAACCATGGTTCATTATCAGATCGTATCATGAGCTGGCATGGTGATACGCCAATGGGTATGGTTGAATCTGCGATGGAATTTATCAGAATGTGTGAGGCAGAAAACTTTCACAACCTTGTGGTTTCGATGAAGTCGAGTAATACACAGGTAATGGTTCAAGCTTATCGATTATTGGTAGCTACCATGACCAAAGAAAACATGAATTATCCATTACACCTTGGGGTTACCGAAGCAGGTGATGGCGAAGATGGCAGGATTAAATCTGCAGTTGGAATTGGCACTTTGTTAGAAGATGGTTTAGGTGACACCATTCGTGTTTCCTTAACGGAAGAGCCTGAATTGGAAGCGCCTGTTGCAAAGGCTTTGGCTCATAGGTATGAATCTAGGGCAATAGAAAATAAACCAACAGCAAACCCGGTATTAATACCAACAAAATACAATCCTTATATTCATCAAAGAAGAATAACTAATGCAGTAACAAATGTTGGTGCACACCATGTGCCAATTGTGATGGCAGACTTTTCAAATGAGCCATTAATTGTAGAATTACAATTGGCTAGTGTCGGTTATATTTATTCTGCGATTTTAGATAAATATTCCTTAACCGATTTAGCAGTTGATTGGATTTATTTAGGATCACATGTACCGCAATTTAATTTACCAGGGAATTTAAGAAAAGTTGTTGATGTAAGTGCATTGGATAAATTTCAACACATTGAAAATACCATTCCAATGTTACCTGTAAATGTTTATTCGGAAGGTGTAAATTTTGAGACACCCATTCATTTAATTTCTGGCACAGCAGCAGAATTTCACACTGCAATTATTGAAAAAATTAAAAATGATTCAAAAGCGATCATTTACTTGAAAGCTAGTGAAAACGATACGTATGCAGATTTACGCGCTTTCTTTTTTGAACTAGAAAATGAAAATATTCATTGTCCAGTTGTTGTGCACAGAACTTACGAAGAAAAAGATTTAACCAAATTGCAATTGCATGCGGCAACAGATTTTGGCGCGCTATTTATAGATGGTTACGCCGATGGCTTATCTATCACCTCCACTCAAAAAATTAATTCGAGGGCAATCAATTCAATCGCATTCGGATTATTGCAAGCGAGCAGAATGCGAATATCTAAAACAGAATATATTTCTTGTCCTTCATGCGGTCGAACACTTTTCGACTTGCAAGAAACCACACAATTAATCCGATCAAAAACTGATCATTTAAAAGGAATTAAAATTGGTATCATGGGTTGCATTGTCAATGGCCCAGGAGAAATGGCCGATGCCGATTATGGTTATGTAGGAGCAGGACCCGGAAAAATTACACTTTACCGGGGAATGGATGTAGTCCGTAAAAACGTCAATACCGCCGATGCGGTTGATGGATTAATTGAAATCATCAAAGAAGATAATTTATGGGTTGAAAAACCTTAGAAAGGTGGAAATGTATACTTGATGTGAAAATTTAAATAGTCTGGTTTATCTTTAAGTATTGCTTGATGATATTCATTAGTGTTTTGCGACTCGTTCTTAAACTCTACTTCTTGATTCCATGTTAAAGATCTCCTAAATTGTAAATTTAGATATGCACCAAATTCCCAATTATTATATTTCTTAAATGGAGTTATGCCAATTCCATATCTAAATCCTAATGAATTCCCAATAGGAAATCCTTTAATATCATTGAAATTCAAACTAATAGTATCACTGTTAGTATTTTTCGTTATTAATCTGTATTTAAT
>JBDKFN010000007.1:0-53769 GCA_039798705.1 Bacteroidota bacterium | reverse complement strand
GCAGATCGCATCGAATTATGTTCTGCATTATCGGTGGGTGGTTTAACGCCATCGTATGCGTTGTTGGATGCTGTTCGAAATGCCATACCAATTCCTGTTCATGTTTTGGTAAGACCGAGAGAAGGTGATTTTTTGTATTCAGATGCAGAATTTAAAATGATGCAAAATGAAATTTTACAAATTAAATCGATGGGTTTTGATGGCGTGGTTTTTGGTTTGTTAAATCCCGATGCAAGCATTGATGAGGAAAGAACTGCTGCACTTGCTGCACTTGCACGGCCCATGAAAATTACCTTTCACCGTGCATTTGATTTTGTAAAAGAACCAGCTGTTGCGCTGCAAAAACTCATCGATTTGGGTTTTGATTACCTCTTAACCTCTGGTCTAGAAAGCACAGCTATGTTGGGTTTGGCGCAAATTAAATCATTGGTTGCACAAGCAAATAATCAAATACAAGTTATACCAGCCTCGGGTATAAACGAAAACAATATCGTAGAAATAGCTAAAGAAAGTCAAGCAATTAACTTTCACTGTTCTTTAAGTGAAGCTGTGCCAAGTAAAATGGAATATGGCAGTTCGCTTGATTTAGGTTTTCATTTGATGGAATCTAGTTCAGAAAGAATTACCAAATTAAAAAACGCATTAGATCAATATTATCATGCGTAAAATAACTTATTTGTTGGTTTTATTTTTGAATACCATTTACTATCAGCAAAGTTTTGCGCAATCAGAAACATACATAAATTTAACTAAATCTTCCCCTTGGTATTTTAAGCAAGTATCCGATTCTGTATGGCTTAGCGCTACCGTTCCAGGCACTGTGCATCAAGATTTAATGGCACATCAATTAATGGAAGACCCTTATTTGTTGAATAACGAAAAACAGGCGCAATGGCCCGAGTATAAGGAATGGCTATACAGAAGCAATATTTTCATTGACGAAAAATTGTGGAAGCAGGAACATTTAACATTGGTTTTTGAAGGGCTCGACACAGATGCGGAAATATATATTAATGGAAACAAAATTGCATCGGTTAACAATATGTTTCGAACATGGGAATTTGAAATTCGTTCTTATTTGAAAAAAGGCAATAACGAATTGTTAATTAAATTTTTAGCCACTTCGAAAAATGCTGCCTCGGAATATGCAAAATTGCAACCAAAAATTCCATTAGATGAAAGAGCTATGTGTAGGAAAGCGGCCTATCAATTTGGCTGGGATTGGGGTCCGCGCTTGGTTACAGCAGGTATTTATAAAAATGTTTATCTGCATGTTTGGAATCAAATTAACATAGCGAATATCCACTATCAACAAATTCAGATAGACACATTACTTGCTGTTTTAAATGCCAAGACAACAATTTACAGTGAAAAAGCCAAAGTAGTTATCTGTAAAATATACGATCAAAATATTCAAGAAGAATATGCTAGCCAGCAAGTTTCATTAAAAAAAGGGTTTAACGAAATTGATATACCATTTAAAATTAATCGCCCCAAACTATGGTGGTGCAATGGTTTGGGCGATCCTAATTTAATGCATTTAAAGTTCACTTTAAGCGATAATAAAAATACCTATAGCCGAGAAACTAAAATTGGATTAAGGAAAATTGAACTTGTACAACAGCAAGATCAAAAAGGAAATAGCTTTTATTTTAAATTGAATGGTATTGCTGTTTTCATGAAAGGGGCAAATTATATTCCACAAGATAATTTTACACCGAGGGTTACCGAAGCGCAAACTAAAAATTTAGTAATGAGTGCCAAGGCTGCAAATTTCAATATGCTAAGGGTTTGGGGCGGTGGCATCTACGAGAGCGATGCTTTTTATCAAGCCTGTGATGAATCTGGAATATTAGTTTGGCAAGATTTTATGTTTGCCTGTGGACTGGTGCCAGGAGGCGAAGATTTTGCAAATAATGTAAAACAAGAAGTGATCGATCAAGTAATTAGGTTGCGAAACCATCCTTGTATTGCTTTGTGGTGCGGCAACAACGAAGTGGCAGAAGGTTGGTCTAATTGGGGTTGGCAAAAACAATATGCAATGAATGCAACAGATTCAGCTCGCATTTGGTCCGATTACCAACATATTTTTCACCGAGTTATTCCAAGGGTAATTGACAAGTTAAGCACTGGCATTGCTTATTGGCCCTCATCGCCACAATTTGGATGGGGACGAAAAGAAAGTTTAACAAGTGGAGACTTGCATTACTGGGGTGTTTGGTGGGGAGAAGAACCCTTCGAAATGTATCCTAAAAAAGTAGGGCGTTTTGTTTCCGAATATGGTTTTCAATCTTTACCCAATTTACAAACCATCGAAAAGTTCAGCAACCTTTCCGATAGAAACCTTCAATCGGAAGTATTCAAAACACATCAAAAACATCCAAGTGGTTTTAAAATCATCGACCAACAAATGGGCTTGTATTACCAAAAACCAAGTGGGTTTGAGGATTATGTGTATGCGAGCCAAGTTTTGCAAGCAGAGGGCCTAAAAACGGCTATAGAGGCTCATCGTAGCGCCATGCCTTATTGTATGGGTACCTTGTACTGGCAATTCAACGATTGTTGGCCTGTGGTTTCTTGGTCAAGTGCAGATTATTACCAAAATAAAAAAGCCGCCTATTATTTCGTCAAGAAAAGTTATGAAACCAATCTCTTAACTTTTAAAAAGCAAAAAGATTCATTACAAGTTTATTTGGTAAGCGACTCGCTCGGCGAAATGCAAGTAGCCTATCATTTGCGTGTAATGGATTTTTCCGGGAAAGTGTTTTGGGAAACCAACCAATCTTTGAAGGTAGTGCCACAAAGTGTTACCTTATTATCACAGCAGGCCATTAATTCGTTGGTTGCAAAGCATCCTACAGAAAATTTAATGGCTGTCGCAACAGTCTACAAAGCAGACGGGTCAAGCACCGAACAGATTTATTATTTCGAAGCGGTTAAAAATTTGACTTTAAAAAAAGACACCATTTTTATTGCTCAATCGGTACAAAATAAGGTATTAGCAATAACCTTGAATACGCCATCATTAAAAAAGAACATTCAATTAACTACAACTGTAGCAGGTGAATTTTCAGATAATTATTTTGATTTATTGCCAAATCAACCCAAGAAAATTTATTTTAAATTAAGTAACGAAAACGATTATAATAATATGCCAGCGGCACTTTCAGGTACTTTGAAGTACATTAATATTCAAACTAAATACTTGGTTAATTCAATTTTGAAAAAATAATATTTTATGAAATATATTTATACAACTATTTTTTGTTTCATTGGATCGATTGCTATTTCGCAAAAATCCAATACGGATTTCACAAAAATGGTCAATCCATTTGTCGGTACAGGTGGACACGGGCATACCTTTCCAGGTGCTTCAAGTCCTTTTGGAATGGTACAATTGAGCCCTGATACCCGATTAGATGGTTGGGATGGTTGTGGGGGTTACCATTACGACGACAGTATTATTTTTGGTTTTTCTCATACCCATTTAAGTGGAACAGGGGTTTCGGATTATGGAGATATTTTACTTATGCCAAGTACGAATTCAACAGTTGATTTATCAAATTATGCTTATGCGCAAAAGTTCAGTCACCAAGCAGAAGCTGCACATGCAGGCTATTACGAGGTGCAATTGGCTAACCAAGTAAAAGTAGCACTTACAGCAACTAGCAGGTCGGGTTATCACCGCTACCAATTTCCAAATCAGTCGTCGGTTAATTTAGTGCTCAATTTAAAACACCGCGACCAAGTTATTGCATCCAGCTTAAAACAAATTAACGCTTATGAAATAGAAGGCATGCGTCGTTCAAAGGCTTGGGCAAACGATCAACATGTTTATTTTGTGATGCGATTTTCAAAGCCAATTCAAAGTATCAAATTGGCCAATCAACAAGTTTTGGCTATAGGTGAAACCATTCAAAGTAAAGACATCATTTCACTTATTCAATTTCAAGATGACCAAACTGCTACCCTTGAAGTGAAGGTAGGCATATCGGCTGTAAGCGAAGCAGGAGCAAGGCTTAACTTAGATACTGAAATTGCAAATCAAACATTTGAGCAAGTACTTTCTACTGTAACTGCAAATTGGAACCACGAATTAAGTAAAATTACCATCAAGGATCCGCAGGTTAAACAACAGAAAATTTTCTACACTGCTTTGTATCATGCCATGCTCAGTCCTAACGTTTACAACGATGTAGATGGTAAATATAGGGGCAGAGATTTGCAAATTCATCAGTCAAAAGATTTCGATAATTATTCTGTTTTTTCGTTGTGGGATACCTACCGTGCGGCACATCCTTTGTTTACATTAATAGATCAAAAAAGGAGCAACGATTTCATTCAAACATTTATTCATCAAGCCGAACAAGGTGGATTGCTTCCTGTTTGGGAGCTATCTGGAAACGAAACCAATTGCATGATTGGCTATCATTCTGTTTCAGTTATTGCCGATGCATATCTTAAAGGTATTCGTAAATACGATGTGGCAAAAGTTTTTGAAGCGATGAAAAAATCGGCTAATCAAAATGAGCTTTCACTAAATGCTTATCGTAATTATGGATTTGTACCAGCAGATAAAGCATCAGAATCTGTTTCGAAAACCCTCGAATACGCATATGATGATTGGTGTATAGCCCAAATGGCAAAAGCATTAGGAAACGAAAAAGATTACCAAATTTTTATTCAACGTGCGCAATACTATAAAAATGTTTTTGACCAAGCGAGTGGTTTCATGCGTGCAAGAATTAACAACACTTGGATCAGTCCTTTCAATCCTTACGAAGTCAATTTCAATTATACCGAAGCAAATGCTTGGCAATATTTATTTATGGTGCCTCAAGACCTTAATGGTTTAATGGAATTGATGGGTGGGAAAGAAAAATTTGCGACAAAATTAATGGACTTGATTATGGCTGAAACCGCTACCACAGGAAGGGAACAAGCTGATATTACTGGTTTAATAGGACAATACGCACATGGCAACGAACCGAGTCATCACATGGCTTATTTGTTTAATGCTGCAGGTCAACCATGGAAAACACAAAGTTTAGTAAGTGTAATTGCGGAAGAAATGTATCACAATAATCCAAATGGATTAATTGGCAATGAAGATTGTGGTCAAATGTCTGCATGGTATGTTTGGACAGCAATGGGCATGTATCCAGTAACTCCTGGGACGCCTAATTATGCTATAGGTTCGCCTATGTTTAAAGAGGTTACTATTCATTTAGAAAATGGTAAAGCGTTTGTTATCAAAGCCAATAAGAAAGAGGGTAAATCTAATTATATTCAGTCAGCAAAATTAAACCACCGTGCATATAATCAAAGTGACATTGCACATCAAACCATTATGAATGGGGGTGCAATTACTTTTCAAATGGGCGATACTGCTAATAAAAAATGGGCTGTTGAAAATTACAATATAACTGCTATTAAAGATCAATTGATAACCGCTGCACCCTATGTAAATCAAGCCACTCGAACCTTTTATGATTCAACTTTAGTAGCGATGCAAAGTGTAACTGCAGGTGCTAGAATATATTATAGTATCAATGGTGAAGCGCCAAGTTTGAAATCAAATTTATATACTAAGCCATTTTATCTCAAACAAACAACAAATTTAAAAATGTTTGCTGTTTCACCCAATGCATTACCTTCAAAAACGGTTGAATCTATACATACAAAAATGTTAGACCATCGTACGGTTCAACTGAAAAATACCTATGCCCCGCAATATGCAGCTTCGGGTCCACAAACTTTGGTTGATTTTATTACCGGAACAACAAGCTTTCAAACTGGCGCATGGCAAGGTTTTGAAGGAGTTGATTTAGTTGCAACCGTTGATTTAGGGGAAATAAAAAACATTCAACAAATTGCCGCTACCTTTTTGCAAGACCAAGGTTCATGGATATTTTTACCTAAGGAAGTAAGTTATGCTACCTCAATTGATGGAATACATTTCAAAGATTTTGAAGCAATAAATTACGCTGCCGAAAAAGAAGATCCAAATAAATTAATTCATGCTTTTGTAAAAAGTTTTAATTCAACAAAAGTGAGGTATGTAAAAATGACTGCAAAAACAATTGGTAAATGTCCAAGCTGGCACTTAGGTGCAGGGGGCACTTCATGGCTTTTTGCAGATGAAATTGCAATTGAATAATATGCGTAAACTGATAATTTTAAACCTACTGGTGTTGTTTTCAAACATCGCTAGTGCTCAAATTGAAGATCCAGCTCAGTGGTACCGTGATGCTAAGTTTGGTGTTTTTGTTCATTATGGATTGTATGCTCAAGTAGGCTATACCGAATGGGCACAAAACCATTTTGAAATGCAAGTGGCTGATTACGAAAAATTACAAATGCAATTTGCCCCTAAGCAATTCAATGCCAACCAATGGTTGCAAATGTTTAAAAATGCGGGTGCAAAATATGTGGTTTTTACTGCTAAACACCACGAAGGCTTTTCAATGTATCAAAGCCAATACAGCAATTTCAATTCCTTCAAAAGCCCCTATAGTATTGATTTCTTGGCTCAATTGAGCTTAGCAAGTAAGCAAGTGGATATGCCTTTTGGAGTCTACTATTCGGTAATGGATTGGCATCATCCAGATTATTTACCTCGTCGTTATTTCGACCAACGCCCAATTACAAATGCCAATTTAAATAATTACAAATTATACTTTAAGAATCAAGTATCGGAGATCGTTAACAATTATCATCCTGCATTATTGTGGTTTGATGGAGAGTGGGAAAACACACATGACAGTTTAGAAAGTGTTGCCCTTGACCAAATGATTCGAAATCAATCGCCAGGTATATTAATTAATAACCGATTGAGTCGATATTTGAAAGGTGATTTTAAAACGCCAGAAAATGCAATACCTTCCACTGGATTAAAGGCTGCAGACGGAAAGGCTATCAATTGGGAATTATGTTATACCATTAACGACAGTTGGGGCTACGACCCTTATAGTACTTCATTTAAATCGGGAAGAGATTTGGTTCGGTTATTGGCGGATATATGTTCAAAAGGAGGAAATTTGCTCTTAAATGTTGGCCCTAAACCAGATGGAAGTATTCAATCGGAATTTCAAGAAAGGTTGGAATACATGGGTAATTGGATAAACAAAAATGGGGATGCTATTTACGGAACAACAGCTAGTATTTTTGAGCAACTTCCATTTTATGGTGTTTCAACTACAAAAGGGAATACCATTTACTTGCATGCCTATATGATTCCAAAAGATAAATTAGTGGCAATGCCCATGCTGCAAAATAAAATTAAAAAGATTTATCATTTAGCCACAAAGCAAACTTTACCTTTCCATATTTCAAATAACCAATATGTAATCGATTGTAGCACAATCAATGCAGATGATGCTATAACCGTTATTGTTGTTGAAACAGAAGGCTCTGCTAAAGTGAAAGATATTTATCCAACTTTCACACAAAGTGAATCATTTCATTTATTACCAGAAGCAGCAACATTTGAACCCTTAACTAAAAAAGAAAATTTATTGGTTCAATATTATGATAAAATGCTTATTAAGAAATGGAATGCAAAAGCAAATTTAGCTGCTTTGCAATGGAATTGGAAGAACGAAAAAGAAGAAGTATACGATGTATATTTAAAAGCAGCTTCTGCCAATGAGTTGAAAGGAAATATACATGGCAATTTATCAATAGATAGTAGTCAAATTATCAATTTTGAAATCCCTGAACGTACTGCCTATTCTTATACTAACGCTTATTTATACCAACCCATTTTATTAGGAAAAATAAGTTTAAAGAAAGGGGCACACGATTTAAAATTGAAGGTTAATTTAAATCAGGAGCAGGAATTGGTATTTGAAAAATTAGATTTTATCCCACATCAAAATAAATAAAATGAAAAAAATATTTTTGATATACTGTCTATTATTTAGTTATGTAATTGCAAATGCTCAATCCGGTACAAGCGAATCTACTAGACTGAATCTTATTCCCTATCCTCAACAATTACAAATGGGAGATGGGCAATTTGTTTTCAATGAGCATACACAAATTGTATTTGATCAAAATAATGCTGCTTTAAAAAACACAGCTCTTTATTTACAACATTTTTTACAAGAAGCAACTCATTTGCCTTTTACATTTGCGCCAAAAATTGCGCCCGAAACCAATTTCATTTACTTAGGTATTGCAAAACAAATTGGCGGTAATTTCCTTGATAAAGAACACATTGGGCCCGAAGCTTACCAATTAATAATTAAGAAAAACACCATCAGTATTACTGGAAATAGCGTAGCTGGTGTTTTTTATGGATTCCAAACCATTAGGCAATTATTACCTACAGCTATTGAAAATAAAGGCTTGGTGAAGTCTTTAAATGCATGGACATTACCCTGTTTAACCATTTTTGATTTTCCAAAATTTGCTTGGCGAGGGCTTAATTTAGATTGTTGTAGGCATTTCATGGACAAAGCATTTATACTTCATTATTTAGATGTTTTGGCTTACTATAAAATGAATAAATTTCATTGGCATTTAACCGAAGATCAAGCATGGCGTATTGAAATAAAAAAATATCCAAAATTGACCAGTGTTGGTGCCTTTCGTAAAGAAAAGGAAGGAAATATTTATGGCGGATTTTATTCGCAGGAAGATATTAAAGAAATAGTTGCCTATGCTCAAAAGTTAAATATTGAAGTAATACCTGAAATTGAATTACCAGGACATTCAATGGCAGCAATTGCAGCATATCCAATGCTTTCATGTAAAAAGGAACAGCTTGCTGTGGCTACTACTTGGGGCGTATTTAAAGATATTTATTGTGCAGGAAATGACAGTACATTTTATTTCTTACAAGATGTATTAACCGAGGTTTTTGCATTATTCCCTTCCAATTATATTCACATTGGTGGCGATGAAGCACCTAAATACCGTTGGGAAAATTGCAATGCTTGTAAACTCAGAATGCAAAACGAAAAACTAAAAGATGCGCATGAGTTACAAAGTTATTTTATCAAAAGAATTGAAAAATTTGCCAATGAAAATGGGAAAAAAATAATAGGATGGGATGAAATTTTAGAAGGTGGATTGGCTCCAAACGCCACTGTTCAGTCGTGGAGAGGCGTTGAGGGAGCAATACATGCAGCTAATTCGCATCATGATGCCATTGTTTCGCCAACCAGTCATTGTTATTTTGATTATTCTCTTAAATCCATTGATTTAGCAAAAGTATATTCATTTAACCCAATACCTGCAGGTATTTCGGCTGAAAATGAAAAATATATTTTAGGAGGGGAATGCAATATGTGGACCGAAAAAGCGCCACAATCTTTGGTTGATGCAAAAGTATTTCCAAGAATGTTGGCATTGTCTGAAGTGCTTTGGACAAGCCCTATTCAGAGAAATTTCAATGCATTTAATGAAACGGTAAATGCGCATTATCCAAGGTTAACGGCATTGGGTGTAAATTATGGTTTAGATAAACAGGCCATCACTTTTGAAATTAATGCTAACGAAAACCTAGCTGGGTTTCAAGTAAAATTAATACCTGCACAAGAAGCATTAAAAATTTTATACACCACCGACCAAAGCCTGCCTAAAATTGGTAACGCAACAGCGCAACTTTACCAACAACCAATTACAATTTCAACATCAGGAATTTTAAAGGCCTCTATCCAAAATACAGACACCAATCAATTAGAGGTCTTCAGCCGTCAGTTTGAAATACACCGAGCCATTGCTAAGCCTAGTACTTTAAAGTACGCTCCAAGCGATAATTATGCGGCTGCTGGTGCAAAATCCATCAACGATGGTTTAGTGGGTTCTATAGATTTTCATGATGGTCAGTGGCTGGGCTTTCAACAAAGCAATTTTGAAGCGGTAATTGATTTAGGTGCAATTCAAAATGTATCGGGTATAAATGCCCATTTTTTGCAAAGTATGCCTTCTTGGATATTATATCCAGAAACGGTTTCATTTTATTATTCAAAAAACGGAATTGATTTTTTCTTGATCAAAGTCATTAAAAATGAATTCCCTCAGAATTATAGTGAAACAGTAATGCAAAACTTTAATTTAGGAGGTCAAAAGTTACAAGCTAGGTACTTAAAAGTTGTCGCTAAAAAAGTTGATAAATGCCCTGAATGGCACGAGGCTGCTGGAAGTGAAGCTTGGTTGTTTGTAGACGAAATAAGTGTATACTAAAATTAGCTAAATGAAAACACATTTTTATTCTTTATTGACATTGTGTATGATTTTGATCATTTCATGTCAAAATGAAAAACATTTAATTTCTGATGCAAATTACATGGCTAAAGTGGATAGTCAATTTCAAGTGCAAAAGAAATTGGCTATAGCAAAAGATTCCGCTTTGTTTGATGTCTTTAACCAACCTTTAACGGCCTTTGAAAACGAAGCTTTGAAGTTTTTATATGCTTACATGCCAATGTCTGATTTAGCAGATTATGATGGCGCATTTTACCTTAAAAATATTCAAGCATCTGCACAGGCAAAAAATACCATGCCATGGTCTGCTAACATACCAGAAAATATTTACCGTCATTTCGTTTTGCCAATTAGGGTCAATACAGAAACATTAGACACGGCGCGTTTAGTGTTTTATAAAGCTTTGAAAGATAGGGTAGCTGGGCTTTCCATGGAAAACGCAGTGCTAGAAGTCAACCACTGGTGCCACGAGCACGTAATCTATCGTTCAACAGACGACCGTACTTCTTCGCCATTAAATTGCGTTAAAACAACATTTGGAAGGTGCGGAGAAGAATCTACTTTATTGGTTACTGCATTGCGTTCGGTGGGTATTCCAGCAAGACAATGTTACACGCCACGTTGGGCGCATTGTGACGACAACCATGCTTGGGTAGAAGCGTGGGTAGATGGAGAATGGAAATACCTTGGCGCTTGTGAGCCAGAAAGTGAATTAAACAAAGGTTGGTTTACAGGTCCTTCTAAAAGAGCGATGTTGGTTCATACCACTGTATTTGGCGATTATCAAGGTAAGGAGCAAATCCTAGAAAAAACACCATGGTATACAAAAATCAATGTATTGGCTAATTATACTAAAACTAAGAAATTAGTCATTAAAGTAATTGATCAAAAAAACCAACCCGTTATAAATGCTAGGGTGGAATTTAAATTGTATAACTACGCCGAATTTTATCCGCTTACCACACAAACCACTAATAGCAACGGTTTGGCAAGTTTTGAAACTGGTTTAGGAGATTTATTAATCTGGGTTTCTAAAAACAATTTATATAATTTTCAAAAAGTAAGTGTATCGCAATCAGATACCTTGCTGATGGAATTAAAAAATGCACCCGCATTTATCAGCACACAATTTATTGCACCAGCAGATATTTACAAAGCGCAGGATAATAAAACCGCAGCTCAAGCTCAAAATGCAATTCGAATTCAACAAGAAGATTCAATAAGAGCCCAACGTTTAGCCACATTCCCAGATTCTTTACAAATAGTCAATTGGGCAAATAAAAATCATTTGTCTTTAGCGCAGACGCAATATTTTATCAGTCAATCTGCAGGAAATTTTCAAACCATTCAATCATTTTTATTAGCGCCATCTAAAAATGCTAAATGGAAATTTGATTTACTTCAGCAAATTTCTGAAAAGGATTTGAGAGATATTTCACTAGCTGTTTTATTAGATCACTTAAATTATTCGGATAACGAGCAGGTTTTAAACCCGCGTATTGGCAACGAAATGTCAACCGCTTATAAATCATATTTCCAAAATGCATTTGATTTAACATTTAAAAATGCCTGTCGTAACGATATTAATTTTTTAGTTAAATGGATTAATACAAATATTAAAATTGACCAAACATCCAATTATTATCAGGTGCCCATTACACCAATAGGAGTGGCTCAATTGAAAATTGCCGATGAAAAATCTAGAAATATTTTATTTGTGGCCATGTGCAGAAGTTTTGGAATTGAATCACGCCTAGATCCTGAATTTGAACAAGCTCAAGTAATTGCGGCAAATCATTCTTTACAAAATAGATGGGAAACCATTTACTTTGATAAGCAACACACAGCAACTACTCCATTTGGCCAACTACTGTTGCGTTTTAAAAAGAAACAAAGCATTGCAATACAATATGGATTGAATTTCAGTATTGCTAAAATTTCAAATGGTATTGCGCAAACCATTCATTTCGAAAACAATCCAATATTCAATCAACTACCTGCAACTTTAAATTTACCCATTGGCGAATATATTTTACTAACTGGTAACCGACTAAATGACGGTTCAGTTTTAACTAATATTTATCGATTTGATATAAAGAATAATCAAAGCACTGTTTTGCCTTTTGAGTTTTTAGAAAATGATTCACAAAATTTATCTATGGGCACAATTGAAATGAATCAAAAGGTTGACATTAAAAATGCTCAATCAACTTTAGCTAGTTTTAAAAACAAAAAGGGTTTAGCCATTCTTTGTCTTGATTTACCAGCGGAACCCTCTAAACATGCCATTGTTGAATTACAAAACGCTAAAAAACAATGGGAACAATTGGGTTTTCCTTTATTGGTTTTGCTAAAAAAAGCCACAGATTTAGCAGATTTTCATCATAAATACGATGCTTTTTTCCCTATAAACACTTCATTTGCAATAGCTGAAAATTTGTCTGTTCAAAGTGATTTAAAATTGAAAAATTGGAAAACAAATGCTCCCTTATTGATGTTAATTAGTCAAAATAATCAAATTAAGTTTATTTCTGCAGGTTATGCTATTGGCAATATTGATTTAATCATCCAGTCGATGCAAGCAGAAATTATTTGTTTGAAAAACTGTACTAAATAATATGAATGCAAATTTTGACCAATTAAATAAACACATTGAACCCCTAAGGGAACAGATTATTCAACATGCTATATATCAAGAAATAACTACACTTGCAGATTTGCAAATTTTCATGAAATACCATGTTTTCGCAGTTTGGGATTTCATGTCTTTATTAAAATCATTGCAAATTAATTTAACTTGTGTAGAAACACCTTGGCTTCCTGTTGGAGATGCAAATACACGTTACCTAATCAACGAAATTGTAGTAGGAGAAGAGTCCGACGTAGATCAATTAGGCAACCGAATTAGTCATTTCGAATTGTATCTAAATGCAATGAAACAAGCAGGTGCAGATGCAAATCAAATCAATCGTTTTATTGATAATTTAAAAGTTTATAAAAGTTTGACGTTGGCATTTGAACATGCAAATGCTCCAGATGCTGTTCGTGAATTTGTAGAACAAACCTTTAGTGTAATTAATTCAAACAAGTCATTTTTGCAAGCAGCGGTTTTTACATTTGGCAGAGAAGACCTCATTCCTGATATGTTTTTAAGTATTGTGAATCAGTTCTCAGTTGAAGAAGCAGCGAAGGCTAGCATTTTTAAATATTACTTAGAAAGGCACATTGAGATTGATGGAGACCACCATAGCCATTTAGCAATGGAGATGACAGAACTACTGTGTGGCGATGATTCAGCTAAATGGATGGAGTTAACTAAGACAGTCAGCGATTCCTTGCAAATGCGCATCAACCTTTGGGATGCCGCCTATCAAGAAATTTGTAACGCTAAAAAAATTGCATAAAGAAAAGGCGCTATTATTAGCGCCTTTTTTTTATGGATAAATTTAAGTTAAAAATTCCCTCTAACAGCAATTAGTAAATTTCTACCTGAAGCGGATATTCCTGATCCAAATACACGGTAATTTTTATCTGTAATATTCTCTAATGCAATTTGCAAATCGATGTTTTTATTGACCTGATAATTTGCTCTTAAATTTAAGGTATGCCAAGCAGGCAAGCCATTAGCAGTTGCATAAATCAAGTTGTCTTCACCAGCTACGTTATAATCTTTCAGTTTTTTCGCTCCATTAAATAAGGTGTAAAAAGATGCTGTCCAATTTTGGTGTTGGTAATTTAAACTGGCTTTACCATAAATGGGCGCTATATGATCTAACGGACTAGCAGGGGAGTTGCTGTTGATCATGCCTTTTGTATAATTAATGTTTCCTGCAAATTTAAGGTCTTTTGTTAATACATGGTTTAAACTTGCTGAAACACCATATATATATGCTTTACCAGCGTTTACGTTTTTTTGTACTACACACAAAGTATCACCATATAAAATAGTACTGCTGCCATTGAAAGTGCTGTTCTGAGTTACAATTACATTTTCAATGCTGGTATAAAATAAATTCAAGCTACCTTCTACAATACTGGTTTTTTTACGCAAACCAAGTTCAAAATTGTTAACATATTCTGGTCTCAAATCTTTGTTTGGAACAATTAAAGTGCCAATGGTTGAATTATTACCAGCGGTGTCTCCCTTAGTAGATTCAAACACTTTAGCGAGGTCGTCTAAGTTAGGTGTTCTAAAGCCACTAGATAAAACAGCACTAAATTTCCAATTATTTCTATTTTCATAACAGCCACTTACGTCTGCAACAAAACTTTGGTTGTGTTGGTCGATGCTATTAAATGGAAATGGGAAAAAAGTTTGATCATTAAATGTACTTTTTAGTTGAGAATTGGTATACCTGATACCTTCATAAATATCAATTTTTCCAATTTTCCTTTCTTCAGAAATATAAAGGGCATGTGCACTTGATTTTGTCCCTCCGTCTGGATAGCGTGTATCTAAAGCGTTTTGAACACCGGTGTTAATATTTTCTGCGTTTGCAGTTGAATTAACTTTATTGAAACTGCTTTCTAATCCATAACGAATAATTCTTCCTTTGTAATATTTTTCAAAGTCTAAATTAAGTGCATTTACCATTACTTTTTCAATGCGATGGTTCAAAGTAGATTTGTTCCAACTGCGATTGTGTCTGCTCTCTTCTATTTCTTGATGCGATAAGGTAATATTTCCTAAATCATAAAAAGGACCATTTTTTAATTGTGCTTGATATGATAATAATAGTCTGTTTTGTGGGCCATAATACCATTCTGCATTCTTCAAAATGCCAGATCCATTTATTTCTGTTAATCGATCGTAACGTGGTACATTGCTACTATTAGACAATTGAAAATTTAAGACATGTTTAATGTTTTCATTTTGTTTAAACACTACTTTTTGAATCAAGTCTGATTGGTTGTATGCGCTGCCTTTTTGGATATTTGGATTTTGGTTTAAGAGCATAGTGTCTTTGCCATTGATGCGTCCTTGGTAATATTTTCTAAGACCTAAATCGCCAATTGCTGCAGATCTATTGGCTCCCTGATGTAAATCTCCAAACTCAGATTGTGTATAAGAGGTATAAGATCCCCATTTATTATTTGCTACACTTAAAGATACCTGGTTGGTTATTTCATTGTTGCTGGTCGCATATCTACTGGCAACATTACCTTTAACCAATATTTTTTTGTTGTTAGATAAGGTTGGGTTTTTAGTATAAAAGTGAATCACACCACCCAAAGCATCACTACCATATAAAACAGAACCTGGCCCATTCACTATTTCTAATTTATCCAAACTAAATTGATCTATGGTGATGCTATTTTGTAAATGTCCTGCACGGTAAATGGCATTATTCATTCTTATGCCATCAACAACCAATAATATTTTGTTGGCTTCAAAGCCTCTCATAATAGGGCTTCCGCCACCTTGCTGACTTTTTTGAACCAATACTTGACCAGATTGTTGCAATAAATCTGCAGTGTTTGCCTGGTTTGCTTGCGCAATTTCTTTTGCATAGATGATGCTTATTTGATTGGCTACTTTATTGATTGCGCTTGGAAATTTTCTAACGGAAATTACCGCTTCTTGCATTTCTGCTTTTATTAAAACCTGTGCATTAAGTATACAATTACTCAATAGCAAAGTGAAAAAGAAAATCGATTTTTTCATTCTTAAAAAAATTAAATTAAATAAAAATATAAATTAAAAATATTGTTATTTAATTCAATTGTGGAGGCGGCAACTCAATAGATATAATATGCTTACGAACTTTTGGGCTTGGTAAATTATGGATTTGATGAATAGAATTTAAGCAAAAAACAATTGTTTGTTTTTTAGTGATGAGGTATTTAGTGTTTAAAAGTTTACTTACTTTTTGAATTGGATTGGAATTTGCAGGTTCATTTTGAGTTAATGATTGTTCTATGGCTGCTAAAGCTTTACCTTCTGCTTTGTCTTCGATACAATAGTAATGAACCTCGTTTGCTAATTTTTCAGAATAAAAAACATCGTATAATTTTTGTTGAAATATAAATTCGTGTTTTTCTTTCCATTTAATTAGGTGCGCATTTTTATTAGCAATTCTTATTTTTTGAATACCCTTTACCGCAATATGGTGATTTATTGCAAAGCTTACTTTTGCTTTTACATTTTGGTAGCGTAGGTAAGAAATGATCAATTCGCCAAAACTAAAATAGCTAATGCTGGTTAATAGAAATATGATAATGGCTTTTCTCATTGATTTTGATAGCATCTAAAATAATAAATTTAATTTAATTGCCTTTATTCATTAAATCTGAAGTGATTTCTGTATTTTTGGTGTTTAAACATCATTTTTTTAATTAGCTCATGAAAATTCTCTATCCATATTTAAAAAACTATTGGAAATTAGGCGCTTTAGCATTGTTTTTAGCTGCCATAAACCAAGGTTTTTCTCTATTAGATCCATTATTGTTTCGTTATGTAATCGATAACTATGCAACAAAATTCAATGAGTTAACAAAAGAGCAATACATTAGAGGGGTTGGCTTTTTATTGTGTGGAACTATTGGTGTTGCATTTGTTTCTAGGATTGCAAAAAACTTTCAGGATTATTTTGTCAATGTAATTACCCAAAAATTAGGTGCACAAATGTATTCTGATGGCTTAGAACATTCTTTAGGTTTATCTTATTCTCAATTTGAAGACCAACGAAGTGGAGAAACATTAGGGATTTTACAAAAAGTAAGAACCGACGTTGAAAAATTAATTGCATCTTTTGTCAATACCTTATTTACTTCATTTATTGGAATTGTATTTGTAATAGTATACGCAATTAAAGTACATTGGATTATAGCGCCAGTATTTTTAGCAGTAGTTCCTTTGCTAGGTGTTTTAAGTTCTGTTTTGAGCAAAAGAATTAAGAAAATTCAAAAAGTGATTGTGGCTGAAACTACTTCTCTTGCTGGTTCTACTACCGAATCATTGCGTAACATTGAATTGGTAAAATCTTTGGGTCTAGTAAAACAAGAAATCAAAAGGCTAAACAATACCACAGAAAAAATTCTAGGTTTAGAATTAAGAAAAGTAAAGTACATCAGAAGTTTAAGTTTCATACAAGGAACTGCAGTTAATTTCTTAAGAACTTGCATCATGTTTATCATGTTATACCTGATATTTCAAAAAGAAATTTCAGTTGGGCAAATGTTTTCTTTGATGTTTTATTCATTCTTTATTTTTGGCCCACTTCAAGAATTAGGCAATGTAATCAATACTTTTAGAGAGGCAGAGGTATCCTTGGCAAATTTCAAAACCATTATGGAAATGCCAAAAGAGCCTAAACCAACTAATCCTAAAACCATTTCAGCTGTTACAAAACTTACATTTGATAAAGTTTCTTTCCAACATCAATCTGCTAAAACTAAAGCTCTACAAGAAATAAGTTTTGAAGTGAATGCAGGTCAAACAGTGGCTTTTGTTGGGCCTTCAGGTTCTGGTAAAACTACATTAGTAAAATTATTAGTTGGGCTATATCGTCCGCAAACCGGACAAATTAGGTATAATGATGTGCCTGAAAACGAAATAGATTTAGATGCTTTGCGAGAAAAAATAGGGTTTGTAACCCAAGACACACAATTGTTTGCAGGCAGCATTCGTGAAAACTTGACTTTTGTGAATCCAGGCGCAAGCGATGCAGAATGTATGGCAGTGCTAGAAAAGGCAGCTTGTCAGAATTTATTAGTGCGAGCAGATAAAGGCTTAGACACAGTAATTGGTGAAGGTGGCGTGAAAGTTTCTGGCGGTGAAAAACAACGTTTATCTATTGCAAGGGCATTGCTTAGAAAGCCTAATTTATTGGTCTTTGATGAAGCGACCTCCGCGCTTGATTCTTTAACCGAAGAAGAAATCAACGAAACCATTAAAAAGATTGCAACCGGCGATCGCCATATCACCATTATGATTGCCCATCGATTGTCTACCATAATGCATGCAGATAAAATTGTGGTGCTCGAAAAAGGTTTGGTAATTGAAGAAGGAAAACACGACGATTTGTTGGCTTTAAAAGGCTTATATTATGCTATGTGGCGTCAGCAAATAGGGGAAAGAAATAGCAATTAATATTGCTTAAAATGCTATTTAATGCTTAATTTTGATTGTTTTAATTAAGCAAATGAAAAAGACCCATTTAATTGGCATTTTAGTAATTGCCATTGCAATTGCTGCCATCGTTAGTACTTTCTCAGATTCTAGTTCTTATGCAAGTTTTGCAGAGTCAAAAGAAACCAATAAAGAAATTCATGTAGTTGGAAAATTACAAAAAGAGAAAGAAATGGTTTACAACCCGGTAAAGGATGCAAACTATTTTTCTTTTTATGTAAAAGATCAAAAAGGAGAAGAGTGTAAAGTAGTTTATGCAGGCACCAAACCTCAAGATTTCGAAAAGTCTGAACAAATAGTTTTAATTGGAAGAATGCAAGCTGCAGAATTCCACGCTTCAAAAATTTTAATGAAGTGCCCTTCTAAATACACCAATGATAAAGTGGAGACCAAAGAGTTCAAAGCGCAGTCATAATATTTCATTCAACAGCAAATAAATTAATGGATATAAAATTTTTAGGCGAACATTTATTGCCTGGTATGGCAGGAAATTTCGCCGTAGTATTGTCTTTTACAACCGCTTTACTGACCACTATTGCATACTTTTTTGCAGCAAAAACAGACGAAAATTCTTGGTTAAAAATTGCCCGTGCTTCTCTGTATGTGCATGCTTTAGCAATTATTGGTATTGTTGTAAGTCTAGCTGTAATTATTGGTAATCATTATTTTGAATACCATTACGCATGGGCGCATTCGAGTACTACATTGCCAACTAAATATATTGTTTCTTGTTTTTGGGAAGGTCAAGAAGGTAGTTTTTTGCTTTGGTCTTTTTGGCAAATGTGTTTAGCATTGGTGCTTCGTTTTTTTGCAAAAAAATGGGAAGCTTCCGTTATTGCTATCGTCATGTTATCGCAAGTATTCATCATGTCGATGTTGTTAGGAGTAGAAATTTTAGGTCATTTAGTTGGATCTTCTCCATTTATTTTATTGCGTAATGCATTACAAGCACCTATATTTCAACGTGCCGATTACCTTTCATTAATTAAGGATGGTAACGGATTAAATCCATTATTACAAAACTATTGGATGGTAATTCATCCGCCTACTTTATTCTTAGGCTTTGCATCTATGGTAGTTCCATTTGCTTTTGCAATTGCAGGAGTTTGGCAAAAGAAATACGACGAATGGATGAAACCTGCATTACCATGGGCTTTGTTTGCCGTAATGATTTTAGGTACAGGAATTATCATGGGTTCGTTTTGGGCTTATGAGGCATTAAACTTTGGTGGTTTTTGGGCATGGGATCCAGTTGAAAACGCATCGCTTATTCCATGGTTAACTTTAATAGCGGGAGTGCATGTAATGCTTGCTTACAAACATACAGGCCACTCTTATTTCACTGCTTTGTTTTTAGTGTTCATTAGTTATGTATTGGTTTTATATGCTTCTTTTTTAACCAGAAGCGGTATCCTTGGAAACGCATCGGTACATGCCTTTACAGACTTAGGAATGTCGGGACAATTGGTTATTTATATTTTAGTGTTCTTAACTTTAGGCACGGTATTGTTGGTGAAAAATTGGAAGAAATTTCCGAGCACAACAAAAGATGAAGAAACATATTCGAGAGAGTTTTGGTTATTCATTGGTGCGATCATGTTGAGTATATCTTGCTTTCAGGTTATCCTTACAACTTCTATTCCTGTTATCAATAAATTATTTGGAAGTAATATTGCTCCTCCGGTTGATGTTATTGATCATTATAATAAATGGCAAATTCCAATTGCAATTTTAATTTTAATTATTTCTGGTTTTGCGCAGTTTTTAAAATATAAAAACACCGATCCGCAAAAGTTCAAAAAAGTATTTTTTATTACGTTAATTATTTCGCTTATTTCAGCTGCAATCATTTGTTATTTTGCAGGATATTTCCAAATGATTCCATTCGCAATGCTTGTGTTTGCGGCATGTTTTGCAGTTTTTGCAAACGGAGAAATCTTATTAGATGTATTTAAAGGGAAAGTTAAATTAGCTGGTTCTGCCATTGCACACATGGGTTTTGCTTTGTTATTGTTAGGTGCTTTAATTGCTGCGTCTAAAAGTGAAGTATTGAGTATCAATCAATCGGGTTACAATTACGGTAAAGATTTTAACGAAAAGAATACCAAAGAGAATATTTTATTGTGGAAAGATGAGCCCACTAAAATGGGTAATTATGTTTTAACTTATATTGGCGATTCATTGTCTGCTCCAAATACCTATTATAAAGTTCACTACGATGAATTAGATGCTTCAGGTAAAATTGTTCATTCGTTTTTATTGTATCCAAATGCACAGGTAAATCCTAAGATGGGTTTAATTGCATCTCCAGATACCAAACATTATTTATCACATGATATTTATACACATGTGAGTTCGGTTCCTCAAAAAGAAGAAACCCATCAAATGCACGACGGGCACAACGAAGACGAAGGTTATACCAGTACTAAAAATTACACCATCAAAATAGGTGATACCATTCGTTACGATAAAGGCATTATTATTTTAGATGGATTGAATAAACAAGTAACTGTTAAGGATATTACTTTAGAAAGCAACGATATTGCTGTAGGAGCTGATCTGCGCATTGTAAATGAAGATAGAGAAACGTTAATTACTCCAATTTTTGTCATAAAAAATAATTACCAATTTGATTTACCTCAATCTTCAGATGCAGTAGGAATCAAAGCAAAGTTTACTAAAATCAACCCAAGTACTGGAGAAATTGATTTAGTAATTATGCAAAAACCCCCAAAACAAAGAGATTATATCATCATGAAAGCCATCGTTTTCCCATACATTAACTTCTTATGGGGTGGTACCATTTTAATGGTGATTGGTTTTATACTTTCTATTTTCAGAAGGGTAAAGGAATATAAACACGGGTTAAATTAATGAGTCTTAGAATTGCTATTGTTGGTGCCGGAAATGTGGCAAGCTTTTTTGCAAAAAAGTTTCATGCTGCAGGTTGTACCATTGTATCAATTACAAGTAAAAACTTAAGCCATGCGCAAAGTTTAGCCAGCGAGGTGCATGCCCTCGCCAGCAACAACTTGTCCAACATTCCAAGCGATATCGATTATTTATTGTTTGCTGTAAGCGACGATGCCTTGAAAGCCTGTGTAGACCAAGTGCCTGCAAGCAATCACTTTTGTTGGCTACACACTTCCGGATCGGTGTCCAATGCAATTTTCGAAGAAAAAACAAATCGTTATGGTGTGTTTTATCCATTGCAAACATTTAGCAAATCGGTAAGTTTACAACAAACAACATTTCCAGTTTTAATAGAGGCATCGAGTAACGAAGTACAAAAGTTGCTCGAAAATTTAGCAACGCAAATTCAATTGCCAAGTAAGTATGCCGATTCCGAAAAAAGAAAACACATTCATTTAGCTGCTGTTTTTGCATGTAATTTTTCGAACCATTTATTTCAAATTGCATCTGAAATTTTAAAAGAAAATCAATTGCCCTTTGAGTTGCTGTTGCCTTTGATTCAAGAAACTGTTGCAAAATTGCAAGTATTGGATCCCGCTGCCGCGCAAACAGGCCCTGCCATTCGAAACGACCAAGCCGTATTAACCGCACATTTAGCGTTGCTCAAAGACCATCCGCAATGGGAAGCGATATACCGCCTACTTTCTGCTCAAATTCAAGCAAATAAAGCATAAAATATACTTAATTAGATTAATTCTAATTTGAGTTTTTTTCTTATTTTTGTGCTCAATCAAACAAATAAGGCATTTTTTTGATTTATATATCATTATGAAAATATTCAACCTTACCATAAATTTTGAAGAGAAAGACCATCCAACGGTTGTATTACCAATTGCCGAAGGCGAATCGGTATTAGACGTTTGTATGGAAAATGGAATTGAGCTACAACACAATTGCGGAGGCGTTTGTGGTTGCAGTACTTGCCATTTATATGTCAACAAAGGCATGGAATTTTTGCAAGACATCTCCGATAAAGAAGAAGATTTTATAGACCGTGCGGTAAACCCTCGTATCAATTCGAGGTTAGGCTGTCAATGTGTTGCCATTAATGGAGATTTTGAAGTATTGATACCCGATCAATCGGGTTTTATGGGGCATTAAAAAAAAGAAATGAAAGACGAAAGATTTCAATTAACATACGGTTGGAAAGATACCGAAGACATTGCCATTAATTTATATGAAAAATTTGGTGATGATTTTAGTGAATCAAAAATTTACCGTATTCGATTTACGGAATTATTGGATTGGGTTTTAACTTTGCCTAATTTCGTAGGAACCAAAGAAGAATGTAACGAATCTTATCTTGAAATGATTCAATCTGCTTGGGTTTACGAATGGCGAGATAACCAATAAAAGCTTATATTTACCTTATGGCTTATTTAAATCGATTAGTTGATATTAAGGTGTTTGTATTAGACCTCGATGGGGTTTTGACCGATGGGACTGTTTATGTTTCAGAGTCTGGTGAACAATTGAGGCGCATGAATATCAAAGATGGTTATGCTATTCAACTGGCCATTAAAAAAGGCTATAAAATAATTGTAATTTCTGGAGCGGGTTCAACCACTGTTATCAAAAGATTAAATGGTTTAGGTATTACCGATATTCATTTAGCGGTAAAAGATAAAGTAGCTGTTCTCCAAAATTATTTACAAGAAAATCAATTAACATTTGATCAAGTCGCTTATATCGGTGACGATATTCCCGATTTAGCTTGCATGCAATTGGTGAGTGTAGCGGTTTGCCCCGCAGATGCAGTGCATCAAGTAAAAGCCATTGCGCATTATGTTTCGCCGGTTAATGGGGGAGCAGGTTGCGTGCGCGATTTCATCGAAAAAGTCATGACCATTCGCAACGATTGGAACAACGAATTTAGTAGTACGACCACATCTGCATAATATGATTTCATTTTTAAAATTGATTCGCTTACCCAATTTAATTTTAATTGCAGCGCTTCAATATTTTATCCGTCAGTTTTTATTGTTTCCAATGTTGGCCAGTTACGGTTTGCTCAGCACCTTAACAAATAACCAATTTTATTTTTTGATGTTAGCCACTACACTCATTGCAGCTGCGGGTTACATCATCAACGATTATTTTGATTTACGCATCGACTATTTAAATAAACCTGAAAAAGTAATCATTGGCAGAAGCATCAAACGCAGAGTGGCCATGGCTTTACATGTTGTTTTTAGTTTAATCGGCTTGGTTATTTTCACCTATTTAGCGCTTCACTTGAAGGTTGCTGTACTTGCCATTATACCAGCATTGGTGGTAGGTTTGCTTTGGTTTTATTCAACAGATTATAAAAGACAATTACTAGTCGGTAATTTTGTTGCAGGAATTTTAACTGTCTTTCCAATTTTGTTAGTGGTTTTATTTGAGACCAGTATTTTCAAAGCCTATTATTCAGTAGATCAGCAAATGATTGCCTTATTAATTTTTAAAGTGCTGGGTTATTTTAGTTTTGTTGTTTTTTTAATGGCATTACTTATTTCTATTATCAAAGATTACAACGAAGTGCAAGGCGACGCGGCAATTAAGTGTAAAACCATGCCCATTGTATTTGGTTTAAAAGTGACTAAAGCGGTTGTCGTAATATTGGTATTAGCAATTTGTTATGTATTGTTTTACATTCAAAATTTACAATATGCAAATCATGCATATGTGCCTTTGATGTTTATTTTATTAGGTATTCAAGTTCCTTTAATAACAGCCATGTTTGCGTTACTTTTTTCTAACGAAACCTATGCTGGCATATGGGCACACCGTTTAGCCATGTTTGCTATGGTGATTGGTGTATTTGCCATTCCGGTACTTAATTTTTTTCCTGGAAATTAACATGATGAAATTTCCATTTGATATAGTATTGGCTTCACAGTCCCCACGCCGTCAAGAATTATTGCGCTTAATGAATATCGATTTTAGGGTGGATGTACAAGAAGTCGATGAAAGTTTTCCGGAGCATTTAAATCCTGTTGAAATTGCAAAGCACATTGCCAATAAAAAAGCCAGCGCATTTAAAGGCCTTCAAACAAACGAACTCCTCATTACTGCAGATACTATTGTTTCACATCAAAACGCAATTCTAGGTAAACCTAAAGACGCAATGCAGGCCAAAGAAATGATTCGTCAATTAAGCGGATCTGTACATGAAGTAATTACGGCTGTTGCTTTTCAATACCAAGGCCAAACACATTCATTTCACGAAAGCACGCAAGTGTTCATGAATGCGTTGTCTGATACAGAAATTGACCATTATATTACTACCTACCAACCCTTCGACAAGGCCGGTGCATATGGCATTCAGGAGTGGATTGGTTTAGTGGCGATTAAAAAAGTAGAAGGATCTTATACAAACGTAATGGGTTTGCCAACCGAACGCATCTACCAAGAATTACAAAAAATTAAATAAAATTTAGTTTTTGTAGAAAAGCCATTTGCTAATTTCTTTCCAGCTTGCTTTTTTCCCAACCATTAAAATACCTGTGCGGTAAATTTTAGCTGCCAACCAAACTGTTCCAAAAAATCCTAATACCAATAATAACATTGAAGTAATAATTTCCCATGCAGGCACACCAAATGGTAAACGTACCATCATTACAATAGGGGAGCTGAGTGGGAAAAGCGATAACCAAAAGGCAATAGGTCCGTCGGGGTTATTCACTACTGTAGAAGTGGAAATAATAAAAGAGAATATCAATGGAATGGTAACCGGCATCATAAACTGTTGGGTTTCTGATTCGCTATCTACTGCCGATCCAATGGCCGCAAACAGTGCACTGTAAAGCAAATATCCACCTAAAAAGTAAAACAAGAAACAACCTACAATTAATGGGTAATTGATGGTTGATAAGGCGCTTAATACTTCTGTTGCTGCAACTGCAGGTTCGCTTTTATCTGAATTGCTAGCCGCAACCTTATTTTCAATATTCATTAATTTGCTTTTGTCTTGCGCAAATTTTTGTCCAATAATTCCTGTAATACTAGTTGTTAAAATAACCCACAAAGCAAATTGTGTTAAACCAACTAATGCAATTCCAACAATTTTACCCATCATTAATTGGAAGGGTTTTACCGAAGAAATTAATACTTCAACAATGCGATTGTTTTTTTCTTCAATTACGCCGCGCATCACTTGCACACCATAAAGAAAAATAAACATATAGATTAAAATGGAACTAAACATGCCAATCATATAGCTGGCGCTGGTGTTGCCGTCTTCTTCACCTTCATCTGTAAAACGAATGGTTTCAATATTTAAAGAAAAATTTAGTTCTTCAATGATCTTTTTACTGATCCCGTTTTCACTTAATTTTTTATCTGTTAAACTATTTTCTAATTGTTTTTCAATGTATTTAACAAAAGCTAAACTGGGTTGTTTGTCGGAATACAATTGAATGCCTTCAAAATTTGTTCCTTTGTTTGGTATATATAATAAATAGTCATTCCCCGAAGAATCAAAATTGCTTTTTAAATCTGCAAGTTTATCGTTGCTGAAATTAAATTCATATTTTTCATTGCCCTTTATAATGTTAGACAGCGCGTGGGTTTCATCGCAAACGACCACCTTTTTCTTGTCGGCCATATCTTCGCTATTCACTGCAAGGTAAATGGCCAAGGCATACACCGCAGCAATAAGCAATGGGCCTAAAAATGTCATCACGATAAATGATTTTTTCTTTACCCTCGATAAATATTCTCGTTGTATAATTAAAGCAATTTTTTTCATGACTAAGCGGATGCGTGTTTAACTTGATCGATAAAAATTTCGTTGATAGAAGGGATTATTTCTTGTATGCCGTTGAATTGTATTTTAGGCATTAAAAATGCAATGGCATCGTTTACTTGATGACCAGCATTTAACTGAATAATTTGGGTGTATTTTCCTTCCGAAGATATTGCATTTCCAATTGTTTGAAATGCCAAAGAGCCATTCAAATCAACACTTTCAGAGTTTAAGTAGGTGAGTTCGTAATGATTTTTGCTGTATTCTTTTCGAATATCAGACACCTTGCCTTCTAATATTTTTTCTGAATGGTTTATTAATGCAATGTGCGAACACAATTCTTCAACCGATTCCATTCTATGCGAAGAAAATATAATGGTTGTGCCTTCTTTATTTAAATTTAAGAATTCATTCTTGATCATTTCAGCATTGATAGGGTCGAAGCCACTAAAGGGTTCGTCTAAAATCAATAACTCGGGTTGGTGAATTACCGTTGCCACAAATTGTACTTTTTGTTGCATGCCTTTCGATAAATCTTCTACATTTTTATTCCACCATCCTTTCATCTCTAACCTGTCAAACCATTGCTTGGCGCGCTTTTCAGCCTCGTGTTTGCTTAATCCTTTGAGTTGAGCCAAATAAACAATCTGATCGGCTACAGCCATCTTTTTATATAAGCCTCTTTCTTCGGGTAGGTAGCCAATGTGTGCAATGTGTTTTTCTTGCAACTTTTCGCCTTTGAAATAAATTTCACCGGCATCTGCTTTGGTTATTTGATTGATGATTCTAATCAAAGAAGTTTTACCTGCACCATTTGGGCCAAGTAGCCCAAATACACTGCCCATAGGGATTTCCATGCTGACATTATTTAATGCCCTGTGCTTTTCGTAATCCTTAATAATTGATTGTATACTTAACATAAAATGGCTTTATTATTCGAAATATTCTTTCATTCTTTCGAAAAATCCTTTGTCGTTTTTACCTGGGCTCGGTTTAAAGTTCTCCGAGTTTTGTAAACCTTCTAAAGTAATTCTTTCTTCGCGTGTTAACGTTTTTGGCGTCCAAACATTTACGTGTACCAATTCATCGCCTCTGTGATATGAATTAATGTCTTTGATACCTTTCCCTTTCAATCTTAAAATCTTGCCACCTTGCGTGCCGGCATCAATTTTAATTCGGGCTTTTCCATCTATGGTTGGAACTTCTACGCTGGTTCCAATGGCTGCGTCAACGAAACTGATGTATAAATCATAGACCACATTTACGCCATCTCTTTTCAATTGTTCGTGTTCAATTTCTTCAATTACAATTAACAAGTCGCCTGGTATACCACCTTTTGGTGCAGCATTTCCTTTGCCACTCATCGACAATTGCATTCCTTCAGTTACACCTGCAGGAATATTAATGCTAATTGTTTCTTCGCCTCTTTCTACACCATCGCCATTACATGCAGTACATTTTGCAGTAATTTTTTGACCATCACCGTTACATGTAGGGCAGGTAGTGGTTGTTTGCATTTGCCCAAGAATGGTATTCTGTACCCTTCTTACACTTCCTGCTCCATTACAAGTACTACATTTTGTAAACGAACTTTTATCTTTAGCACCAGAGCCACCACAAGATTTGCAAGAATTTAATTTCTGAACTTTAATGGTTTTTTCTGCGCCGTTTGCAATTTCTTCTAACGTAAGTTTTACTTTAATACGCAAATTAGTTCCTTTTTGCACGCGTCTGCCACCGCCTCCGCCACCACCAAAGAAACTTTCAAATGGGCTTCCGCCTCCACCAAAAACATCGCCAAATTGCGAGAATATGTCTTCCATATTCATGCCGCCACCGCCACCAAAACCGCCAGCTCCAGGGCCAGCATGTCCAAATTGATCGTAGCGTTGTTTCTTCTCTGGGTTGCTTAAAATTTCGTAAGCTTCTGCTGCTTCTTTGAATTTTTCTTCCGCAGCTTTATCTCCAGGGTTTTTATCCGGATGGAATTTAATTGCAGCCTTACGGTATGCTTTTTTTATTTCATCTGCATCGGCGTTTTTGCTAACACCTAAAATATCGTAAAAATCTTTCTTTGCCATTTCTTTATGAACCTACTACTACTTTTGCGTAACGAATTACTTTTTCATTTAATAAATATCCTTTTTCCACTTCATCCATTACTTTGCCTTTCATGTCCTCGCTAGGTGCAGGAACATTGGTGATGGCTTCATGTAAGTCGGTATCAAATGCATTACCAACTACCGATTCCATTTCTGTTAATCCTTGTGCTTGTAAAGTGTTTTTCAATTTATGGTGAATCAATTGAATGCCTTCTTTTACCGCTTCAATATCTTTCGCAGTTTCCATAGATTTCTTTGCTCTATCAAAATCATCAAGTACAGATAGCATCGATTTAATTACATCTGCATTTGCTGTTTTAAATAATTCAATTCTTTCTTTAGCTGTTCTTCTTTTATAATTATCAAATTCCGCGTATAAACGAATGTATTTATCGTTTAAGGCAGCAATTTCTTCTTGAGGATCTTTCTCAACAATTTCAGTGTTTTCTTCTGTAGTGGTGTTTTGGGCAGTTGTTGCCGCTTCCTCTTGCTCGTTTGTCAAATTTTCAGTCGATTCGGTCATAATATCTTTATTTATTGCTTTTTGAATGCGAATAGGCATTTTTCAAAATCTCTGCCAAAGTCATAAAAAAGCCAAGCTGTCAGTTAATTTTGTGTAAAAATGCCATTTTTTTAGAAATTCGGCTTCAAAACAAACTTTTCGTAGAAATCAATGATGGCCGAAACCGCCTCATCAGCCGTATCCACAACCGAAAACAACAATAGGTCTTCTTCATGAATGTTGTTTTCTTTTTTCAACATAACATCTTTAATCCAATCTACTAATCCACTCCAAAAAGCAGAGCCAACAAGTACGACTGGAAACCTAGCTACTTTTTTAGTTTGAATTAAAGTTAGGGCTTCAAATAATTCATCGAGTGTACCAAACCCTCCGGGCAAAACCACAAAGCCTTGTGCATACTTCAAAAACATAACTTTGCGCACAAAGAAATAATCGAAGTTCATGAGTTTATCTAAATCGATGTATGGGTTATGTGTTTGTTCAAATGGCAAAACTATATTTAACCCAACAGATTTTCCGCCGGTTGCTCTAGCACCTTTGTTGCCCGCTTCCATAATGCCTGGGCCGCCTCCAGTAATTACACCATAACCTTTTCTAGTTAATTTTTGCGCTATTTCTTCGCCCAATAAATAAAATTCATGGTCGGGTTTTGTTCTTGCAGATCCAAAAATACTTACGCATGGACCAATTTTTGCCAGCTTCTCAAAACCTTCCACAAACTCCGCCATGATTTTAAAAATCTGCCATGAGTTTTGTGTTTTTATTTCATTCCAATTTTTATTTTCGAATGCACTTCTAATTTTATCGTCTCCAGTCATAATTACTCGCTTTTATATTTTCTTAAAATTACTAAACCTATAAATGTAATCAAGCCATTTACAATTAACAATTCAAAACCGAATTTATAGCCATTGAACCATTCTTGGCTGTAACTATTCAAAATATAGCATAAAATTGGCGATAAAATACAAACTATGGGCACCAAACGGTCTTTGACAGCATGTTTGGTGAATAAGCCAAATGCATATAATCCCAATAAAGGGCCATAGGTATAACCAGCTACTGTAAATAATTTACCAATTACTGCTTGGTCGTTTATGGATTTAAAAATCACAATTACCAAAAACAACAGCAAAGCAAAACCAACATGAACAAAATGCCTTGTATTAATTCTTTTTTGTTCTGTTAATTTTTCGTTTCTATTGATGCCTAAAATATCTACACAAAAAGAAGTGGTGAGCGAAGTTAAGGCGCCATCGGCACTTGGGTATGCAGCAGAAATTAATCCAATAATGAAAACGATACCTGCAAATTTTCCTAAATAACTAATGGCTAAAGTTGGAAATAATTCATCAGAATTAGTTGGTAAAGTAATGCCTTTTCTTTGTGCATATTGATATAAAACTACCCCTAAACAAAGGAATAAAAAGTTTACCAAAACCAATACAATGCTAAAGCTAAACATGTTCTTCTGCGCATCTTTCAGCGATTTACAGCTTAAGTTTTTCTGCATCATTTCTTGGTCTAAACCCGTCATGGTAATGGTGATAAACATGCCGCTCAAAAATTGTTTTAAGAAAAATCTTTTGTCATTCACATCGGTAAAAATTACCTGCGAATAATTACTTTCTTTAATGCTGCGCACTAAATCTGAAAAGTGATAACCCAATTCATTCGAAATAATATAAACAGAAATTACTACGCCTAATAACATGAAAGTTGTTTGCAAAGTATCTGTCCAAATAATGGTTTTAATTCCACCTTCATAAGTGTAAAGTAAAATCAATGCGATGAAAAGTAATACAGTTACATAGAAAGGAACTCCCCAGGCTTGGAACACAAAAGTTTGCAATACACTTACAACTAAAAACATTCTAAAAGAAGCGCCAATTACCCTCGACAATAGGAAGAAAAAGGCACCCGATTGATAGGTGTAAAATCCAAATCTTTGGTCGAGGTAAGCGTAAATAGAAGTCAAGTTTAAACGGTAATACAATGGGAGCAATACCGTTGCAATTACTAAATAACCTGCTAAGTAGCCAAAAACAACCATTAAATAAGAAAATTGCGTTTGATTTACCCAACCTGGTACAGAAATAAAGGTTACGCCAGATAGCGAAGCGCCTATCATTCCATAAGCAATTATGTACCATGGCGACGATTTATTTCCTAAAAAATAAGATTGATTATTGGAATTTCTACTTGTTAACCAAGTGATTACAAAAAGTAAAACGGAATATGCGGCTACGCATGTAAAAATAAAACTAGCGGTCATAGGCAAAGGCTTTATAACAAATGTAATTCTATCAGCCTTAGAATGCGAAAGAAATATTCCACAATTCTGAAAAAACACCAACAAAATAGGAATAAATCTTATTTTTACAAGATGAACATCCCTTCCAGACAGCTCGAAGAAGCCGTAAAGCAATTTGCACAATTACCAGGTGTAGGTAGCAAAACTGCATTGCGCTTGGTTTTACACTTATTGAAACAAGAGCCTGCCATGGTTCGTCATTTTGGCGAAGTATTTCAAACATTGAAAGATGATATTCATTATTGCAAAAGGTGTAATAATATTTCTGATACCGAATTGTGTAGTATTTGCAGCAATAGTAAAAGGGTGCAACACGAATTATGTGTAGTAGAAGATATCCGCGATATTATTGCAATTGAAAACACACAACAATACAACGGACTTTACCACGTATTAGGCGGCCTAATTTCACCAATGGAAGGCGTAGGGCCCAACGAATTGCAAATCGAGTCGTTGGTATTGCGTTTGCAATCCGAACCCATTACAGAGGTTATTATGGCTTTAAGCGCCACTATGGAAGGCGACACCACTTTGTTTTACATCGATAAAAAAATAAAAGGTTTTCAATTAAAAGTAACTACGTTAGCCCGTGGGGTTGCTTTTGGAGGCGAACTAGAATATGTAGACGAATTAACTTTAGGAAGGTCTATCGTTACCCGTGTGCCTTACGAGAGTAATAATCGATAATTTAAAAACGTTAAACCAAACAAGCTTAGATAAACCAAATCAATTTAAATGAAGTTATCGGTCGTTATAGTTAATTACAATGTGAAATACTTTTTAGAGCAGTGTTTATATGCTGTTCGAAAAGCAAAGCACAATTTAGCGATCGAGGTTTTTGTAGTGGATAATCATTCGGTAGACGGATCTATTGAAATGTTGAAAGACAAATTTCCGGAAGTTATTTTAATTGAAAACAAAGACAATGTTGGTTTTTCTGTAGCCAATAACCAAGCCATGAAATTGGCAAAAGGCGAATATGTATTATTGCTCAACCCCGACACGGTAGTGCAAGAGGACACCTTTGTGAAAGTTTGTGATTTTATGGATGCCCATCCAGATGCTGGTGGTTTAGGTGTAAAAATGATTGATGGAAAAGGGCAATTTTTACCAGAATCCAAAAGAGGTTTACCCACACCATTTGTTGCATTTTGTAAAATTGTCGGTTTGTCTGCCTTGTTTCCACAATCAAAAAAGTTTGGCCAATATCATTTAGGATTTTTAGATAAAAACAAAACGCATGTAGTCGATGTGTTAGCAGGAGCATTCATGCTCATGCGTAAAACTGTGCTCGATGAGGTAGGTTTACTAGACGAAACATTCTTTATGTATGGCGAAGACATTGATCTTTCTTACCGCATACAGCTTGGAGGTTATCAAAATTATTATTTCCCAGACACGCAGATTATTCACTATAAAGGAGAAAGCACTAAAAAGAGTTCGGTCAATTATGTCTTTGTGTTTTACAATGCCATGATCATTTTTGCGGAGAAACATTTTTCTAAAAGCAATGCCAAGCTATTTTCTTTTTTAATAAATATCGCAATTTATTTACGTGCAGGTTTAGCCATTGCCGCAAGGTTTTTGCGTAAAATGGTTTTACCATTTTTAGATGCGGCAACTTGGTATGCGGGTATTTATTTTATTAAAATTTATTGGGAGCACAACCACCGGTTTGTTCGAAAGGCCTACGCGCCGGAGTTAATGAATACCGCTGTTCCAACCTATATATTTATTTGGCTATTGGCTGTATGGTTATTCGGAGGCTACGATAAACCATATAAATTATCGAAACTGGTGCGTGGTTTATTTATAGGAACTATTGGTATTGCTATGCTTTATGCATTTCAAAATGAAGCATGGCGTTTTTCAAGAGCCATTATTATATTAGGTGCATTTTGGACCGTAATTGCTGCCGTTGGCCTGCGCATATTGTTAAACGCAATTGGTTTAAAAAATTATAAACTTGATGGAATTAGTATAGATAAAAAAATCGTCATTGTTGCTAAAGTAGAAGAAGGGAAAAGAGTATTGGAAATGATCAAGCATGCCGTTGGAACTATTAATTTCATTGGCTTTGTTCAACCCGATAGAAATGCAAGCGACGAATATTTAGGAGATGTTTCTCAATTAAATGAAGTCGTTGAAGTTTACCAAGCAGACGAAATTATTTTTTCTACGAAAGATATTCAACTGCAAGAAATCATATTGGCAATGTCTAAAGTAAACCAACCCAATGTTGATTTTAAAATAGCACCAGAAGAAAGTTTATTTATCATTGGCAGTAATTCGGTCGATAACCCTGGCGATTTATATACCATTGATATTAATTTTGCAATAGCTAGACCAGCAGCAAAAAGAAACAAACAATTAATAGACTTATCGCTGAGTGTATTGTTTTTATTGACATTCCCTATTCATTTGCTATTTGTTAAAAACAAATCTAATTTCTTGAAAAACATTTTTTCTGTTATGTTTTTACAAAAATCGTGGGTAGGTTATTTGAATAAAGAAATTGACAATAAGCATTTGCCTAAGTTAAAAAAAGGTGTGTTAAGTCCAATCGATGGTCTACAAAACAAACAAACTATTTCAGACAATACCGCTAAAAGATTAAATTTATTATACGCTAAGCATTACCAAGTAGCCAACGATTTATTGTTGATTTGGCGAGGCTATCAACACTTAGGCAATGAGTAAAATGGACATCAAAGGCAAAGTCGTCGTTATTACAGGAGCAAGTTCTGGTATTGGTTTAGCATTAGCTGAAAGCTTTGCTGCTGCAGGAGCTAAGCTGGTTTTAGCTGCACGTAACTTAGCTAAATTGCAAGAAATTGCCGCAAATTTAAAGCTAAAATATGCTTCAGAAGTTATTGCTGTTGGAGTAGATGTTTCGAAAGAATTGCAATGTCAAAATTTAATGGATCAAACAGTCAAAAACTTTGGTCAAATAGATGTGCTCATTAACAATGCGGGTATTTCTATGCGTGCAATTTTTGAAGAAGTAGATTTGAAAGTATTGTCAGAAGTAATGGACATTAATTTTTGGGGGACAGTTTTTTGCACAAAACACGCTTTACCAGCATTGCTAAAATCTAAAGGGGTTATTGTGGGAGTGAGTTCAATTGCAGGCTACAAAGGGCTTCCGGGCCGCACGGGTTATTCAGCATCTAAATTTGCCATGCAAGGTTTTTTAGAAAGTGTAAGGGTAGAGAATTTATATAAAGGATTGAGTGTGTTAATCGCATGCCCTGGTTTTACTGCTTCAAATATAAGATCAGTAGCTCGTTCAAAAGATGGTTTGCCTCAAGGCGAATCGCCAATGGATGAAAAAAATATCATGCAACCGGAGCAAGTTGCGCAAGCAATACTTCGAGCGGTGGAGCAGCGCAAACGCACGCTGGTGCTTACTACACAAGGGAAATTCACCGTTTGGTTGTCCAAGCATTTTCCATCCTTAGCAGATCGTTTAATTTTCAATCATTTCGCAAGCGAACCCGATTCACCATTAAAAAAATAGCATGTTCGATTTAAGCCCATTGCATACCTCTATCATCGTCGCATTAATTGCAGCATTGGCGCTTAATTACATTCCGGTTGTCGGGAAATTTTTAAAATGTTTTAATACCTTAATTCACGAGAGTTCACATGCAACCTGCAGTTTATTTTTTGCTGGCGAGGTGCTTTCTATAGACTTATTCCATACTGGCGCCGGCTTAGCCACCACCAAAGCGGGCAACTGGTTTACCAAATTTTTCGTTTCAATTGCAGGTTATGTAGGCTCTTCGGTATTTGCCGTAATATGTGCTTATTTAGTTTTACACCAACATGCCAACTATATTTTATTTGTATTTTTTAGCCTTGCACTAATTAATTTAATTTTTTGGGTACGCAATTTATATGGCGTTATTTGGTTGTCGATTGTTGCACTATTGATTGGTTTTTTATTTTATAAAGGGACAAGCGAATATCAAAATTATACCGCCATTTTAATTGCAGCTGTTGTATTTGTTGATGCTTGGGTGTCTGCTTTGGTTATTTTAATTATCAGCATAAAAGATGCAAAGCAAGCCGGCGATGCGAAGAATTTGCAACAGCTTACTTATTTGCCAACATTTATTTGGGGCTTATTTTTCTTTGCACAAGCTACTTTAGCTGCACTTTGGTCAATTCATTTGTTTGTGCCGAGTCTTGGCTTGTTTTCAATATAACAAAACCTATTATTCCAGAAATGATCGATGCCAACAAAACAGCTAGTTTACTAGTTGTTTGTAAAGTGATGTCGTCAAAAGAAAGTAATGCCATAAAAATAGACATGGTAAAACCAATACCGCCTAAAAATCCTGCACCAATAATGTGTTTATAATTACAATGTGTAGGAATTTTAGACCAACCTAGTTTTATTGCAATGGTTGCAAATAAACTAATCCCAATTACTTTTCCTAAAACTAAGCCAGCGCTAATTCCTAAGCCTACTGGGCTTAGTAGCTGATTCATTGCTGCTGTATTGATAATGATGTTGGTGTTTACCAATGCAAATAAAGGCATAATGAATAGGGTAACCGGTTGTGTTATTATTTTTTCTAAACGCTCTAAGGTTGATAGTTGATTGCTGTGGTTTGTTGGAATGCAGAATGCAAGAATCACACCTGCGATTGTAGCGTGTATGCCGGATTGGTAAATGAAATACCACAATGCAATTCCTAAAAGTAAATAACCAATGATATTATTTACACCACGCTTATTTAAAAAGATTAAAGCGATAGTGGTCAATGCAGCAAATAATAAATAAATCCAATGTATGCTTTGCGTGTAAAAAACAGCGATGATTAAAATTGCGCCAAGGTCATCTACAATGGCTAAAGCAGTTAAAAACACCTTTAATGCTACTGGTACTTTTTTGCCCAGCATCGCAATTATAGCAACTGCAAAAGCAATATCTGTTGCCATTGGAATGCCCCATCCACTTGCGGTTGGGCTATTATAGTTAAATGCTAAATAAAATAAAGCAGGGAATAACATGCCGCCAAAAGCAGCAAAAATGGGTAAGCTCGATTTTTTAAAACTTGTCAATTCGCCTTCTAATAATTCTCTTTTTATTTCTAATCCAACTAGTAAAAAGAAGAAAGACATCAACACTTCGTTTACCCAATAATGAATAGGTGCAATCGTAAAAGAACTAAATGTATAAGATTGATGCAATAAGTTGTGATATGTTTCAGAAAGATTACTGTTTGATATGATTAAGGAAATAGCTACGCATAAAAGTAAAACAACTCCACTGTTTCGATGGCTGTTAAAAAATAATACAAAAGGTTTAAATATTGATTTCATCTTTATAAGTAGCTGTCAAAATCGCCTTTACCTTGTCTTAGTATCAAAGGCTCATCGCTTGTAAAATCAACTACTGTAGAAGCTTGTAGTTCTCCATAGCCAGCATCAATTACTAGGTCAACTTGGTCTTTGTATTTTTCGTAAATCAATTCGGGGTCGGTGCTGTATTCCAGCACCTCGTCGTCGTCGTGAATAGAGGTGCTCACAATTGGGTTACCTAGTAAATTTACAATACCTCTTGCAATTGGATGGTCTGGTACCCTAATGCCAACCGTTTTTTTATTGGAGTGCATGAGTTTTGGCACTTTATTATTCGCATTTAAAATAAATGTAAATGGGCCGGGTAGGGCATGCTTTAAAATCCTAAACAAACTATTATCAATCGGTTTTACAAAATCAGATAAATGACTTAAGTCGTAGCAAATAAAGGAAAGGTTTGCTTTTTCTGGTTTAATATTTCGAATTTGACAAAGTCTTTCAATTGCTTTGGCTTGGTAAATATCACAGCCTAATCCATAAACGGTATCGGTCGGATATATAATTAATCCGCCATCTTTCAAACATTCCACCACTTGTTGTAAATGTTTTTCGTTTGGGTTATTCGGGTATATTTTTAGTAGCACCTTTAAATATCCATAAAAAAAGCCAATTAGAAAATCTAATTGGCTTTTAAATTTGATGAATGATTAATTATTTTGACAATACCTCTTTTACTAGGTCAGCTGCATCTTGCAATGCAATTGCTGAAAAAACTTTCAATCCAGATTCGTCAATTAATTTTTTAGCTTCTTCTGCATTTGTTCCTTGTAAGCGAACAATAATTGGCACAGGAATATTACCAATGTTTTTATAAGCATCAATTACCCCTTGCGCCACACGGTCGCAACGAACAATACCGCCAAAAATATTAATTAAAATTGCTTTAACATTCGGGTCTTTTAAGATGATTTGGAAACCAGCTTCAACAGTAGTTGCGTTTGCAGTTCCACCCACGTCTAAGAAGTTCGCAGGGTCACCACCAGATAATTTAATGATATCCATGGTAGCCATAGCTAAACCAGCACCGTTAACCATACAGCCAACATTACCATCTAACTTCACGTAATTTAAATTAGACTTTCCAGCTTCTACTTCCGTTGGGTCTTCTTCCATTACATCGCGCATCGCTAAATAATCTGGATGACGGTACAATGCATTTTCATCTAAATTAACTTTCGCATCAACTGCTAAAATTTTATTGTCTGATGTTTTTAATACTGGATTAATTTCAAACATAGCAGAATCAGTTGCTTCGTATGCTTTGTATAAAGCAGCTACAAATTTAGTCATGTCTTTGAAAGCATCACCCGATAAACCTAAGTTGAATGCAATTTTTCTAGTTTGAAAACCTTGTAAACCAACTTTAGGATCAATTTCTTCTTTGAAAATTAAATGTGGCGTATGTTCAGCTACTTCTTCAATGTCCATTCCACCTTCAGTAGAATACATGATGATGTTTCTGCCAGTAGCTCTATTTAAAAGCACGCTCATGTAAAACTCTTTAGTTTCAGATTCGCCAGGATAATAAACATCCTCCGCAATTAAAACTTTATGTACTTTTTTACCTTCAGCGCCTGTTTGTGGCGTAATTAATTGCATGCCAATAATTTGACTTGCTTTTTCTTTCACTTCCTCTAGGTTTTTAGCCAATTTAACGCCACCACCTTTTCCTCTTCCACCTGCATGAATTTGGGCTTTAACTACCCACCAACCAGTACCAGTCACTTTTTGAAGCTCTTGAGCTGCTGTAACTGCTTGTTCTGCTGTTTCTGCAACAATACCTTCTTGAATGCGTACCCCAAACGATTTTAAAATTGATTTACCTTGATATTCGTGAATGTTCATTTTTATAGAATTTGGCGTAAAAATACATCTATTTTGCTATCAATCAAACATAATTTTTACAATTCTACTAGCATAAATTTACTATTTTCGCGGCATGCGCCGATTGCCATTTTTTATATTATTGTTCTTTACGGTATTCAACACTTTTGCTGAGGGTAATAGGCCGGCTTATGTATCTCACAGAAGTACTCAGCCAATAAAAGTTGATGGGCAAATAAGTGAGTTGGAATGGCATTTGACGCCAAGTATCACCGAATTTAAGCAACAAGAACCTTTTCAAAACATCAATCCATCGGAGCCAAGTCTGGTTAAAATAATTTATAACGACGATGCCATTTATGTGAGTGCGCAATTATGCGATTCGCATCCAGATAGCATTCAAAAAGAATTTTCTGTGCGTGATAAATACATGTACAACGATTGGTTTAGTATCAGTTTTGATACTTATTATGATTTTCAGAATACATTTACATTTGGGGTAACAGCTGCAGGTGTTCAGTTTGATCAAAAGTCAAACACCGATAATTTTGATGCCATTTGGGAAAGTGCGGTAAAAATTACCAATGATGGTTGGAATATAGAAATGAAAATCCCTTATTCAGCAATTCGTTTCCCGCAAAAAAACGAGCAAAAATGGGGCGTTCAAATTTCTAGAAATATTAGAAGAAAAAGGGAGCTACTTTCATGGCCTTTCATAGAACCTACTTTAAAAAATCGCATCGCTTATTTTGGCGATATAGAAGGGATTGCGCAAATCAATGCGCCTATGCGATTATCGTTAACACCATACCTAGGAGTTACAGAAAATCATTTTCCAGCTAACATTTCAGGGCAGAGTAATTGGTCTTCTGCTTATAATGCAGGTTTAGATTTAAAATATGGCATCAACGATAGTTATACCTTAGATCTTACCTTGGCACCCGATTTTGGACAGGTGCAATCAGACAATAAAATTTTAAATTTAAGTGCATTCGAAGTGCAGTACCAAGAAAACAGGCCCTTCTTTGTAGAAGGCACCGAATTGTTTTCAGTAGGAAATTTATTTTACCCAAGGAGAATTGGAGGCACGCCAAAAGGTTTTGGTAATGTGGAAGCCATGCGAAGCGATTCTACCATTCAGGTTTTAAATAATCCAGGTCAGGTGCAATTAATTAATGCAACAAAAATATCTGGTCGTAGCCCAAGTGGTTTAGGAATCGGTTTTTTAAATGCCATTACGGCTGAAACCAAAGCCAGTGTTCGCTTAGAGAGTGGCGAAGAAAAATCGATTGTGACAGAGCCTTTGAGTAATTACAATATTATTTCTTTCAATCAAACTTTGAAACACAATAGTTTTGTTTCTTTTATGAATACCAATGTTACAAGACAATTGAATGCAGGAAATGCAAATGTTTCGGCAGTGGAGTTTTCAAAGACCGATAAAAAGGATCGTTTCAGATTTTACGGTTTAGCCATTTACAATAGAAAAACATTTACAGATTCGGTAAGCGATGGTTTTAGACAAGCCTTTGGCATCGACAAAGTGAGTGGCAATTTTAAATTTGGTTTGTATACGAATATTGAAAGTGACACCTATAACCCTAATGATTTAGGGCTTTTGCAGAGTCCAGATGAAATTACGACTAATTTAAATTTATCATACCAAATTTACAAGCCTACTAAAAATACATTGAAACATGGTTACCGTTTGAATGCATCTTATTCAACAACATTTAGAACAAAGCAGTTTCAATCGACAGATTTCAACTTTTCATTTTGGAACGTTTTCAAAAATTTCTTTTACCATGGTGTTTCAGTTTTCGTAAAACCAATAGGAGACCACGATATTTATGAGCCACGTACATTTGGTCGTAAATTTTTAGCGCCAAATTTTATGGGTGCAGAAAGTGATATATCATCAGATTACCGTAAGCGTTTAGCCATAGATGCTGCAACCGGATATTTCAACGATTTTACCGCTAAAGGAAAATATTATTATTTTAATATTACACCCATGTTTAGGGTTTCGGATCGATGGAGGTTAAGTAATAACTTCATGATTAGCAAAGATAAAGGTGGGCAAGGTTTTGCTGCTAAAATGAGTGACGACTTAATTTATTTTGCATTTAGAAATGTACAAACACAAGAGAACGTTTTTAATACTTCCTATATTTTTAATAAAAACACCTCGCTTACTTTGCGTTTAAGGTATTATTGGAGTACCGTTTCTATTAATAAATATATGTTGTTAAATGATGCAGGAAATTTAATTCCTGATAGCACCAATTACCAAGCAAATAATAATAGGAATGTTAGTTTCTTTAACGCTGACTTGGTTTATAGCTGGCGCTTTGCTCCAGGTAGCGACTTAATTATTGTATGGAAAAACAGTGTGAATGATTATGGTAATATCATTTCATCTAGAAGATTTTTGGGTAGTCAATTTGCAGGTAGTTTAATGAATACCGTTGGACAACCGCAATTCAATCAATTAACTTTTAAAGTTTTATATTATTTAGATTACCGTTACTTTACCAAAAAGAAAAACTAAGCCAATAGGCTTCCGTCTTTCATTGTAAGTTTACGGTCTGCAATGCTTGCTAGCTCTACATTGTGCGTTACAATTACAATGGCAATACCCATTTCGTTTCTGAGCTTTAAAAATAACTCGTTTATTTCTTTTGCATTTGTTGAATCTAAATTACCAGTGGGTTCGTCGGCAAAAATAACAGATGGTTTATTAATGAGTGCTCTAGCGATGGCTACCCGTTGTTGTTCCCCGCCAGATAGTTCCGAAGGTTTATGCTGCGCCCTTGCTTCTAGGCCTAATTGCTTCAATAGTGCTAGGCCTCTTGTTTCGGCAGTTGATTTGTTTTCTTTGGCAATATAAGCCGGAATACAAACATTTTCTAAGGCGGTAAACTCGGGCAGTAAATGATGAAATTGAAAAATAAAGCCCATGTTTTTATTTCTAAATTCACTCAATGCGGTGTCATTTAATTTAGAAAGATCGTGGTCATTAAAAATAATATTTCCTGTATCTGGTTTATCAAGTGTGCCTAATAAATGAAGTAAAGTGCTTTTTCCAGCTCCGGATGCGCCAACAATAGCAATTATTTCCGATGCGTTTATTTGTATATCTAGCGATTTTAAAATGGCTAAATTACCGTATGACTTACTAATATTGCTTGCGTTTAATAACATGGCTTATTTTCTATATAAGTTTTGTAAGGCTTGCTCTGATTGGATTTGGTACAATCGCATTCCTTGGTAAGTAATGATATTTCTTTTAATGAAAGCGGGTTTTGTATTGTTTGCTGAAGGCAAATACATGGCCACTAATGCTGATTCAGCAGGTGCGGTTCTTTGTGTTAAATAAAACACCCGATCGTAATCTGCTAAATGATATTTCGGAATGGCATATGGCAAAGTATAAGTAATGTTTTCCTTTTGCATGGCATAATAAAATGCAATGGGCTCGTCTATGATTAATATTTTTTCATTAGCTTTTGCTTGAATTTTTTCTGTGAGCCAATCGTAAACTGCATATTCGTTGCGTTCCGTTTTTTGTTGTATGGCCACTATGTTTCTAGTTATAAACGGCAGGCTACAATACAGTATAAACATGCCCATTAGCAGCATCTGCCATATTTTAGCGGCTCTAAAACTGATGCGTAAAAAACCTGCAAAAGATAAAAAGCGTTTGTACATTTCTGGTAAATGCAGGTATAATAGTAAAACTAAAACGGGTGTATACCTGTAAAAAGGAGCAAGGGTAAAAAACCAAAATACACTACTCGCCAAAAAAGAAATTTCCACTAAATTTTGTCTGAAATTCTTTTTTACAAATAAGGTGTAAGCACAAGTAAAATGTGCAATAGCCGACAGCAGTATGATTAAAAATTGAATTTGGTAGCTTGGTAAAAATCGTTGAATAAAATGCTGGTAAAAAATATTATTGGCTTGGTCGTGGCCGTCGTGTTCGCGACCATGAACAATTAATTGCTCGTAAATATGTTGAAAGTTAAAATCGGCCATGGCCAAATAAAACATAGGCAGAGAGACCATAATGGCTGCAAATCCAAAGCGTTTTACAGTACTATATTTTCTAGTCAATAAATCAATGGCTAATATTATTCCAATTGGATAAACAGCTGGATGGGCTATAAACAATAAGCTCACAAGTGTTGCTTGTAAAAATGGATGTTTCTTTTTAAGTGCATAATAAAATGCAGTAGCCATAATAGCCATTACCGGCATTTCTACTCTACCGCTTCGCATGGCATTGCTAATGCCTTCATCTACTACAAAAATACTCACCAAGAATAGAATGCCTGCAGGTAAACTGCTATATCTAAAATCGATGTATTTGAATAAGTAAATGGCAGTAATAATTAAGAAAATTAGCCAAGGTAAACGCGTGTAAAATATTTCGTGAGGGAATAAGCTCAGGTCTATGAGGTGAATAAAAGAACTCAAAGGCAAGTAGGCTAAAAATATATGTTCGCTACCTACAAATGGCCATACTTTACCGATAAATTTTCCTTCATGAATCCAATTATAAGCGGGGTCTATGAGCATAATTTCGTCTACCCAGGCAACAGGCAATTTGTTGAGGTTATAAATAACCAGCAGCAAATACGCTAATAGGAAGTAAATAAAAGGTTGTTTTTTCAGTTGCATGCTTAGGCTTTTACAAAATATAAGCTCATAATCTGCGTTAAATTAAGAAAAAATCAAATTTATTACCTTTATACTCGATAAAAAAAGTATAATTGTTCTCCTAATTCTTTCATAAAGATGTTTAAATCGAGCAAACAACGCATATTAATATTGGCGCCTCATACCGATGACGGAGAATTGGGCTGCGGAGGTGCAATTAACAAATTCATAGAAGAAGGTCACGAAGTTTATTATGCCGCATTTTCGGCTTGTGAAATTTCAGTGCCCAAACATTTACCTTCTAATATTTTAATTGAAGAGGTAAAAAAAGCAACACAAGTTTTGGGCATTCTGCCAGAAAACCTATTGTTATATAATTATGAAGTAAGAACTTTTAGTTATAACCGCCAAGCTATTTTACAAGATTTAATTGATCTTAAAAATAAAATTAACCCAAATTTGGTGTTCATGCCAAGTTTAACAGATTTGCACCAAGACCACGGAACCATTGCACAGGAAGCATTGCGTGCATTTAAAACAACCTCAATTTTATCTTATGAATTGCCTTGGAATAATTTAAGTTTCAATACAACTTGTTTTATTTCTTTGTCAGATAAAAACGTCAGCAGCAAAGTTGCAGCATTGGCGCAATACGAAAGTCAGCAGCACAGGCCATATGCGAACGATGAATTTATTCGTGGGTTAGCCAGAACAAGGGGAGTGCAAATTTCAGATCATTACGCTGAAGTATTTGAAGTTGTTCGATGGATAATAGCTTAACTAAAATAAAAGTATTGATGACTGGTGCCGGGGCGCCAGGTGCAGCGGGTATCATAGCTTGCTTGCAATCCGATGCAAATATTGAATTGACCGTAGCCGATGCCAATCCACATGCGGTAGGTCGTTATTTAAATGCACAATTCGAACAAATTCCAATGGCGCAAGACGAAGATTTTGTATCTGCTGTTTTAGCCATCTGCGAAAAGAAAAGTATACAAGTAATTATGCCTTTGGTTACGCGTGAATTATTTGTTTTTGCAAAGCATCACGAATTGTTTAAACAAAAAGGTATTCGCGTATTAATATCCGATGCTGCTGCATTGAACATAGCCAATGATAAAAGTAAGTTGCTGCAATTTTTAAAAGCACAAGCAATTTTAACTCCCGAATTTTATGTAGTTAATTCATTAAATGAATTTTTACAAGCAGTAGAAAAATTAGGATATCCTCATCAACCAGTTTGCTTTAAACCGTCTGTTTCTAATGGGTCTAGGGGTTTTCGTATCATCGATGCAAACCAAAACGATTTCGAATTTTTGTTTCAACATAAACCCAACAGCACTTATATATCTTTAGAAAAAATCAAAGAGATTTATACTCAACACGAGAAGCAATTCCCAGAATTATTGGTTTCGGAATATCTGCCAGGTGAGGAGTATTCTATTGATTGTTTGGCAAATGAGGGTGCTTGTATGATTGCAATTCCAAGGCTACGCACAAAAATGAAAGAGGGAATTAGTGTGGAAGGTCATTTTGTGGAGCAGCAAGAAATTATCAACTATTGCGAGCAAATTATTGCAGCCTTAAAATTACATGGCAACATTGGTATTCAAGTTAAAAAAGCAGCCGATGGCCAATTCAAAATACTAGAAATAAACCCTAGAGTACAAGGAACCATTGTTGCAGCTAGGGGAGCAGGTGTTAATTTGCCTTTGCTAGCTGTCAAACAAGCCATGCAAATGCCTATTCTGCCTGAGGAATTAGCCGTAAAATGGGGAACTCATTTTATTCGCTATTACCAAGAAGTGTATTATTAATTTATGAGTGAAAAAAACTACAAAGCTTTAGTGCTTGATTTAGACAATACCATTTATCCTGAAAAAGATTATTTGTTTCAGGTCTATTATCTCATTGGGCAATTCATAGAATATCAAGAAGGTTTTGCACACGATTTGGTTACCCAATATTTGGTCAATGAATTTCAAACCAATGGCCGTCATTTATTATTTGATAAAATGATTGCACATTTTGGATTGCCAGAAACCTACCTCGAGAATTGTTTCAGGTTATTGCGTACGGCAAAATTGCCTTTGCCTTTGCTTATTTTTGAAGACATGCTCTTAAGGATGAAAGATGCAGCAGCAGCGGGTTTGCAGCTGTTTGTTTTTACCAATGGAAATCCTGAGCAGCAATTAAATAAAATCAAACACCTCGAATGGCATGGTTTAGACCAACAAATTAAATGTTATTTTTGCAATGAAATTGCGCCTAAGCCAGCGCCAGATGCTTTGTTTCAATTATTAGCAGATCATCAATTAGCAAAAGAAGAAGTGTTGTTTATTGGAGATGCGGATATTGATCAAGATTGCGCAAGCGCTGCTGGTGTTGATTTTGAGCGTGTAAATTTTGTAATAGGAATTCGTTAAATTTATATTTTATGAAAATAGTAAAGCGTATTTTAATTGTAATTGCATCGTTGATTGTAATTGCGTTTATGTTACCAAAAACTTCCAAATTAGAAAGAAGCATAGTTATTCATGCACCTGCGGATTCAATTTTTGCACAAATCAATAGCTTTCAAAATTGGGTTAATTGGAATCCATGGCAGAATAAAGATACTACCATGCGCATTAGTTATTACGGACCTGTAGCTGGAGTTGGCGCTACGCAACAGTTTAAAGGGGAAAGCGGTTATGGAAAGCTGAGCATAGTTGAGTCAGTTCCAAATTCCTATATTATTTTCACCTTGCAATTTGAAGACATGACACCTCAAAATGGTGTTTATAATTTAGAAGATGAAGACAATGGAAATACCAAGTTAATTTTCAGCATGGATATATCTGCAGGTAATAATCCTGTTTTAAGATACATGAATTTCATTATGAAATGGATGATGCAAAAAGATTTTGAAACAGCATTAGCCAATATTAAATCAATTACTGAACAAAAATAAATGAGTATGTTAAAGAAAACCTTAGCCATTTTTGCAGGCATGGCAGCTAGTTTTGTAGTCATTAGTTTGTTGGAATTAATTTCTGTAAAATTATTTCCTATACCCGAAGGCATTGATTTTACTAATAAGGAAGCCGTTAGGCAATTAATGAGTACCATTCCTATGGGCGCAATGGTATTTGTATTAATTGGTTATGCATTGGGTAGTTATGCAGGCGGCTTAGTTGCAACGCTTATTTCTGGCAGAGTGCAAGTTCAAGGTGCTATTGCAATTGGAATATTATTAACATTAGGACAAATTGCAAATACATTACAAATGCCAGGTCAGCCAATTTGGATGACAGTAGTGAGCTTTTTAATTTATATTCCTTTTGCTTATTTAGGATATTTAACGGTAAGGGTAAAGGAATAATTATTCCTTTACCACTGCACCAGTTCCATATAGTTGACCTAAGTATTTTCTAGAAGGAGATACAGGCATAGGGCCTAATCCTAATTTATCCCACATCTCGTCAACTTGTTCAATTACTTCTTTAGTATTGGCTAAAATATTTGGCCAATCTCTGGTAAAGCCATCAATTTCTTTTGTTTTTCTAGTACCATCAAAGGCAACGTGCGAAGGCTCTTCCTGGCTATCTACACTAATTATAAATGCATCTCTTTTTGGATCCACATTGTTAGAAAAACGCCAAACTGCATCGGCCATATCCGAAATATCAATGGTATGTTCTAAGAAAATAACAATTTTTACATTTTTAAAATCTGGTAATTCAAACAGCGCATTACTTAATGCTGCAATTTGACCTTTTCTTGTTTTTTCAACAGAAACAAATACCAAAGAAATATTTTCTTTCAATAATGTATCGTTGATGTCTTTTATTTCTGGGAATAGTGTTTTGATGTTTTCTTTAGCGATGCCATTTTTATTTTCAAACTTAGGCATGGCTTCTTCAAAGCGCATTTCTTCTGGTAATTTTTTAGTAGCATCTATGCCCATCTTTCCACCAAATGCAGCTTTTGAGCAAGAGTGGTCTAACACGTCCATAGGGCCTGTGCTAAAGATAATGTCTTGTTGTGGGTCTACATTTTCACTAATGTATTTTGCTACTGCTTTTTGATCATGAATATCAACATCACCATCTACTACAATCATCATTTTGGTAAACATCATTTGTCCTGCACCCCACATAGAGTTCATTACTTTTAATGCTTGTCCTGCGTAATCTTTTTTAATTTTTACAATTACTAAATTGTGAAATACACCTTCCATTGGTAAAACCATGTCTACAATTTCTGGAACCATGGTCATTTTTATTGGCGCTAAGAAAATTCTTTCTGTTGCTTTTCCAATCCAAGCATCTTCTTGAGGCGGAATACCAACAATGGTAGTAGGGTATACCGCATTCTTACGATGGGTAATACAAGTAATGTGAAAACGAGGATACCAATCGGCTAAAGAATAATAGCCTGTGTGGTCGCCAAATGGGCCCTCCCAGATGAATTCTTCGCTAGGGTCAACATAACCCTCAATAATAATATCGGCGTCAGCAGGCACTTGCAAATCTTGTGTAATGCATTGTACTAATTCTACTTTTTTCTTTCTTAAGAAACCGGCTAATACATATTCATCTACTCCATCTGGAAGCGGAGCTGTTGCTGCATAAGTATAAATAGGGTCGCCACCTAAAGCAACGGCCACTGGCATTTTTTGACCAAGTTTTTTATATTCATTGAAATGTCTGGCAGAAACTTTGTGTTTATGCCAATGCATACCCGTTAAAGTAGGCCCAAACACTTGCATGCGGTACATCCCCACATTTCTAATTTTAGTATGTGGGTCTTTGGTATGAATAACGGGTAATGTAATAAAGGGTCCGCCATCTTCAGGCCAGCAAGTCAATACCGGAAATTTAGTAATATCGGGTTCGTGTTGTATTACTTCTTGACATGCGCCTCTGCCCGAAATATTTTTCGGCATCCATGAATTAATTTGACCCAACATTGGAATCATTTTTAATTTATCGAGCATCGAATCTTTAGGCCCAGTAAGCATTTTAAAAAGCGATTCTATTTCGTTGGTAATTTCGTCCATGTGTTTTACGCCAAGAGCCATACACATGCGTTTATAATTACCCATTGAATTAATGAGCAATGGAAATTCGGTGCCTGTATTTTCGAACAATAGGGCAGGGCCATATTGTTTAGAAATACGGTCTGTTATTTCAGTAATAATTAATTTTGGATCAACATATTCTTTGATGCGCACTAACTCGCCTTCTTTTTCAAGTGCTGCAATAAAATCTTGCAAATTCTTATAAGCCATTTTGGATATTTATAACATTGACAATTAAAAACATTAATTGTTTCGCAAAAATAACAAAATATTAGCCTATTAAAACCTTGAGCCGATGGTAAAAGTGAAAGATTTAATGGTATTACTGCTGTTCACCAAAGGATTGCTTGCGTTTGCTGAATAGTAAGGGTAAAAGCCCGAGTTGTAAGTAGTTTGAATATATGCAAAATCAACATAGGCATCATCCATTCTGAAACCAAAACCAGCGGTTAGGCTTTTCTTGCTTTGGTCAATGGAAGATGATTTGTATGCATCGCCATAATATGCATAACCAGCACGTAATGTAATCCCATCTAATTTGGTTTCCGCGCCAACTCTCCAATTGTATGTGTTGTTGTTGAATGTGTTTTGAATTTTACTGTTATTATCTGGGCCGAAGTCTTCATTTCCACTAACAGCTTTCAATCTCATGGCACTGTAATTTAATTGCTCTAAATCTAAACTCAACAAAGCTGTTTTGCCAAAAAAGAACGCAGTTCCATAATTAACGCGCATAGGCGTAGCTAATTTATAATCAAATAAATATTCGAGTGGTGTAAAACTTTGCGACACATTATTCTTTACCGAACTTAAATCTGTAATAAAATTTTCGTTAATGGTGTAGTAATTTGGTGTTTGAATGTTTAATCCAAATCGAACCAAATCTATGGGTCTGTAAATGGCACCAACTTTAAAATTCACACTGCTACCTGTAACAAATAAAGATTCTTTCAATTTAATTTCTGATATTTTATATTCAGGATTTGAAATGTTACTTTCTTTGAAAGTGCTTATTTTACTGTATTCTAAAGAACCTAAGCCAATGCTAGCACCTAAATATAATTTATTTGAATAGTTGGCGCCAAAAGAAATATTGACATGGTCTTCGTAACCACCACTTTTTGCATTTTGCGATTGTGTCGGATTGTTTTGGTAATTGATAGGGACATATTTTTTCAAACTGTCGTTGTAATCAATCATAAAACCATACCATGCCATGTCATAAATACTGTTGATGTTGCTATCAGGTAATCCTAAAGCACCATAGTAACTATTGGCACCCGCAGCCAAGTAACTCGAATAAGTACTTTCCGTATTAATGCCAGAAAAATAACTATTCTCTTTAAAAGAATTGGTTCTATTAGAGCTCAATCCAAAGTTAAAACTAACCCATCCGTTGCTCACTTCTCTTCCAGTATAATCTTGGTTTATTTGTGTCAATACAAATCCAAAATTTCCTAAATTAAAATTGACATGGTTGTTGCTATTAAGTTTTCCGAAAACAGAATTTTCTAAATTGTTGAATCTTAAAGTAGGCGAAAAGCTGTAGTCATTACTTCTGTAAAAGCCTAATCCTGCTGGGTTTCCGCTAATGCTCGAAAGGTCTGCACCAAGTGCCGTTTGAGCACCTCCCATTCCTAAAATTCTAGCAGTTCCATTTAAGGTGCTGTTGCTAAATCGGTAAGCGTCTTCTACATATTGCGCATCTGCTGTAGTAAATCCTAAAACAAAAATGCTAGCGATCAAAAATATTTTTTTCATAACGATGAATTACAAATAAAGAGCAAAGAAAATTAACGCGGCCTATTGCTTGATGGGCTAGGACGGCTACTGCCAGAACTACTTCCACCGCTGTAACCACCGCCACTGCTGCTTCTGCTAGGCGCGCTAGGTGCAGTGTAATTTCTTGGTGTACTTGGTTCTGAGTAGGTGCGCGGAGTTGGTGCCGAATAGTTTCTAGTCGGAACTGGCTCTGCATTATTTCTAGGAGTTGGTGCAGAATAGTTTCTAGTCGGAATTTGTTCTGCATTATTTCTTGGTGTTGGTGCAGAATAATTTCTGATCGGTGTTGGCTCCGAATTATTTCTAGGAGTAGGCTCCGAATAATTTCTAATGGGAGTTGAATTATTATATGGCGCTACAGGTGTTGAATTTGAACGTGTTGGTGGAGTTGCCACGCGAACATTTGGAGTACTATTCACACTATTTGTCAATACAGGCATATTCCTGTTAGGATCTGCTAAGCCTATGTTTCCACCAGTACCACCTAATCTGCCACCAGTACCAACGTTAGCGCCGGTTCTAGGTCTAGGGGTATTGATAAACTTAGTCGTTTTTACACCACCATTATTTCCCCATTGGTCGCCATGCCCGTGTCCGTGCCCACCATAATATCCGCCATAATAATTGTTGTAATAAGGGTATCCGTAACCATATCCATAACCATAGTAAGGGTTGTAATATCCACCCCAAGGGCTAAAGAAAGGATCGTAAAAGCCACCATTCCAACCGCCGTACCAACCGCTGTTCCAGCCATAGCTATAACCTATGCCAAATCCATTAAAGAAAAACGGATCGGTGTAAAAGCCACAGTATGCGGGCGAATAATATCCAAAGCCATAGTAATTATTAGAAAACCTACGCAAACGTTTGCTGTAATAATAATCGTCTTCGTCGTATTGGTAATAATTATTGATGGTGGTATTTCCTTCGGGGTTGTTGCTATAGTTTTGGTTGTTTTGGTTATTCTGATATTGTTCCGCTTGATCGGCACTTTGGTATTGACTGAAATTTTTATTGGGTGTTTCTGTAGCAACAGCAGGCCTATCAGCTGCAATGGTTTCAGCTGTTATTTCTTGATTGTAAACTTTTTCTGAGTTCTTCTTTGCATCGGCTAAAGAAAAATAAAGGTCGTCGTTTGCATTATTTTTAACGGTGTTTTGCATGCTAGCGCAGCCTCCAAATAAGAGGGCAAAAGCAACTAAAGGAATTTGGATGTTTTTCATAGTGGTCTCCTTTAAGAATAGATTAAACATTTCTGAAGCAATAACGCTAAAATTCTTATTTTTGTTATAAATTTCGACATTATTTAATAAAAACAGAAGCAATTCTTAAATTACGACAATAATATTACAATTCAGCATTTTTAAGATATGAGCAAAGGATTAACCAGTAGGAGCGCCGACTATTCGGCATGGTACAATGAATTAGTAACCAAAGCCGATTTAGCAGAGCATTCGGATGTAAGAGGTTGTATGGTTATTAAACCTTATGGTTATGCCATTTGGGAAAACATGCAAAAAGTATTAGATCAAATGTTCAAAGATACGGGCCATTCGAATGCATACTTTCCTTTGTTTATTCCTAAATCTTTTTTCGCTAAAGAAGCGAGCCATGTAGATGGCTTTGCAAAAGAATGTGCGGTGGTTACCCATTACCGTTTAAAGAACGACGGTAACGGAGGCATTATGGTAGATCCAGATGCAAAATTAGAAGAAGAATTAATTGTAAGACCAACTTCTGAAACTATTATTTGGAATACTTACCGCGGTTGGATTCAATCATACCGCGACTTACCAATATTAGTTAATCAATGGGCCAACGTAGTGCGTTGGGAAATGCGTACGCGTTTGTTTTTACGTACATCTGAATTTTTATGGCAAGAAGGTCATACGGCACACGCCAGTGCAGACGAAGCCATTGCAGAAACCAAACAAATGTTAGAAGTGTATGCAACCTTTGCCGAAGATTGGATGGCAGTTCCGGTAATGAAAGGAGTGAAGTCGCCGAACGAAAGATTTGCGGGCGCATTAGATACTTATTGCATTGAAGCGTTGATGCAAGATGGTAAAGCATTACAAGCTGGCACATCACATTTTTTAGGACAAAATTTTGCTAAAGCATTTGATGTAAAGTTTACCAATAAAGAAGGAAAAATAGACCATGTTTGGGCAACCTCTTGGGGTGTTTCAACCAGGTTAATTGGTGCATTAATTATGGCACATTCAGACGATGAAGGCTTGGTGTTGCCTCCAAAATTGGCGCCAATTCAAGTAGTCATCGTTCCCATTTTTAATAACGACGAAGCCTTGGCTAACATTCGCAATTGCATAGATACATTTGTACCAGCATTAAAAGCCAAAGGAATTTCTGTAAAATTCGACGACCGCGATACCCAAAGACCAGGATATAAATTTGCTGAATGGGAATTGAAAGGGGTGCCTGTGCGCTTAGCTATAGGCCCACGTGACATCGAGAATGGTACTGTTGAAATTGCGCGTAGAGATACCAAAGAAAAATATGTAGTATCGTTAAACAACATTGATAAAACCATCGAAGCATTATTGGATACCATTCAAAAAGATATTTTCAATAAAGCCTTGAACTATCGCAACGACCACATTACACCAGCAAATACCTATCAAGAGTTTAAAGAATTATTGGATAGTAAAGCAGGTTTTATTGCAGCGCATTGGGATGGTACGCCAGAAACCGAAGAGAAAATCAAAGAAGAAACCAAAGCAACCATTCGTTGTATTCCTTTGAATAATACGTTAGAAGAAGGTAAATGTATATATAGTGGAAAACCTTCTACACAAAGGGTTTTATTCGCAAGAGCATATTAATAATTACAACATGTCGCAAGAAAGTCATTACTCAGAAATTGTCGAAAAATTAAAAGACCATTCTTCGATGAAGCAATTTATTCATCGCAATACGATGATTCAAATTGCCGCAATTAAAAAGGCCTTAATAAATTTATCGGTTAAATTAAGTAAAGATGTAACGGCTGTAGACAGCAACGTAGAAATTGTTTATACCGACGGTGGCGAATTTGAAGCAGAAATAAAATTCTCTGGCGATTCTTTGGTATTTGCGATGCATACCAATGTTTTTACCTTTCCAGATGAACATCCAATTCATCAATTACCTTTTGTAAAAGCCAATCCAAAGAAGGCTTATTGTGGTATAATTCAGGTTTATAATTTTTTATCAGATTCTATCAAATACAACAGGCTAAATGATTTGGGCTATTTAGTTACGCGCATTTTTATCAATTCTGAAAATCAATTTTTCTTAGAAGGTAAAGACGATTTAAATTACGGGATTGCTAATTACGAAAATCAAATTTTCGATGCCAAAGCAATAGAAGATGTCATTCAACATGCCATTTTATTTGCCATCGATTTTGAATTACAAGTGCCACCATTAGAACAAAGCGAAATTATCACATTGGCCGAAAAGCAATACAACACTACCACTTCGGGCATGAGCACCGGAAAAAGATTGGGCTTTGAATTCAAAGCAGGTGAAAATAATACAACTATTTAAAAATATAAAATTCAATATATGGCTTACAAATTCGGTACCAAAGCAATACATGCAGGGCAAAGCCCCGACCCATCAACAGGCGCAATCATGACGCCTATATTTCAAACTTCTACTTTTGTACAAGCATCGCCTGGTAAGCACCAAGGTTATGCATACGCACGCGGTAAAAACCCTACACGTACTGCATTAGAAGATTGTTTGGCAGCTTTAGAAAACGCAAAACATGCATTGTGTTTTTCGAGTGGAATGGGTGCAACCGATGCGGTTGCTAAATTGTTAAAACCAGGCGACGAAGTCATTACAGGAAACGATTTATACGGTGGAACTTACCGCATGTTTACAAAAGTTTTTGCAAACTATGGTATCAAGTTTCATTTTGTTGATTTACACGATGCGCAAAACATTCAAAATTACATCAACGAAAACACCAAATTAATTTGGGTTGAAACACCAACCAACCCAACCATGAAAATTGTTGATATTGCTGCTTGTGCAAAAATTGCCAAAGCAAACCAAATTACTTTCGC
>JBDKFN010000006.1:0-58210 GCA_039798705.1 Bacteroidota bacterium | reverse complement strand
ATTTCTATCGTATATGATTTATTAACAGACATCTATTTGAAATTATTTCCCTAATAAATATAAAAAATAATTCGGCCCTTTTAAAGAAAATAGTCAACAAAAAAGCCCCGTATAAATACGAGGCTTTCTGTTTTGCAATAAGCATGGATCAAGGGAAAATACCAAGATTCATATATGATACGGCAATTTTGTCAATTGCACCCACAAAGGCTGCAGTTCTTAAACTGTCGATTTTTTTATTTACAACTTTAATTTCACGCATTTCATGGTATGAACGAATCATGGTGTCTTCTAAACCAGAATTTACTAATTCTAATTCAGTTGGACCTTTAACTACTGCTTTGCGTTGGTCAGATGTTAATTTAACACCTGTTGCTTTTTCAATGGTATCTACAAACGTTCTGTTTGCATTTTCTTCGTATCTTTTATCCATACGACCGAAAGCAACATGAGATAAGTTTTTCAACCATTCGAAGTATGAAACCGTTACCCCACCTGCATTACAATACATGTCAGGAATAATGATACCACCTTTTTTAGTGAAAAACTCTTCTGCTTCAGGTGTAGTTGGACCATTAGCACCTTCTGCAATAATTTTAGCTTTAATTCTTGAAATGTTAGCGCCAGTAATTTGGTTTTCTAGTGCTGCAGGAATTAAAATATCACATTCTTGTTCTAAACCAACTGAAGAATTTTTAAATTCTTTAGTTGCTCCTTTGTATTTTAAAATTGAACCTGTTTTTTTACGGTGATTAAATACTGCTTCAACGTCTAATCCTTTTGGATTATAAATTGCACCTTCAAATTCACATAAACCAACGATAATTCCGCCAGCTTCTTGAATGAATTTTGCACAATAGAAACCTACGTTTCCTAAACCTTGAACAATTACTTTTTTACCTTCTAAACCAACAGATAATCCTAATTTTTTCATGTCTTCGCTAACGCTTACGCATTCACGAACCGCATAAAAAATACCTCTTCCTGTTGCTTCTCTTCTACCGTTAATACCTGATTGTGAAATTGGTTTACCAGTTACACAAGCACTCGCGTCTAATGAACCTGGGTTCATAGCTGAATAAGTATCCACGATCCAAGACATTTCGCGTTCACCTGTTCCGTAATCTGGAGCTGGAACATCGATACCCGGGCCGATGAAATTTTTCTTAATTAATTCTGATGTATAACGACGAGTAATGTTTTCTAATTGATCAACAGTGTAATTTTTTGGATTGATTTTTACACCGCCTTTAGCTCCACCAAATGGAACATTCACAACAGCACATTTGTAAGTCATTAAAGCAGCAAGTGCCATCACTTCATCTTCATTTACCATTTCGCTGTAACGAATACCACCTTTAGTAGGAAGTTTATGTTGAGAGTGTTCTACTCTCCACGCATCGATTACTTCGAATTGACCATTTCCTTTTCGAATCGGAAATTGAAAACGATAAACACTGTTACATGTTTTAATTTGATTCAACAACCCTTGAGGGTGTGGAGTAAAGCGAGCTGCTTTATCGAAAAACGAACATACATCTCCGAAGAAATGTACTTCAGGTTCAGCTTTTTTTGCTTTTACGGTTTTAGCCATAAATAATAAATCTAGTTAATTATAGGTTTTTGTTTTGTTTGAATAAATTCAGGAGCAAATGTTTGATTAATAATTAGGATTAGCAAATTATTTGTGCTCTTTTTCCAATTTAGATAGTCTCTTATCTATTGAAAAAAGATAAATCGCTAAGCCAATGAATACTACAGAAATTGTACCTATGACAACATAGATTTTTCCTGAGCTTCTCATGGCATCGGCCATTTCGACTGGCGCGGCTGTTGGTGCCTGTGCAAAAGCCCATTGAACCATAAAGGTTAGTAAGCCAAAAATGAAGATTTTTTTCATCGTAATATATTAATTTTCAAGTATTTGATTGGTAATTTCTAATAAACGTACTCTCAATTGCATCACCCAAACTCCTATCAATATCCAGCCAATAACTGCAGGATAAAACACCATGCGCATTTGATTGTCCATATCATATTTATTAAAACCAGGGTTGCCACCATTTCCTGGATGTAATGAATCTGTTAATCTTGGTAAAATAAACAACAATACAATCATCACTGGAAAAGCGAAAACACTATATACTGCAGATATTTTAGCTCTTTTTTGAGCCTCATCTAGCGATCCTCTTAACACAAAATAGGCTAGGTATACTAACATGCCAATGGCTGCACTATTTTGCTTAGGATCGTTGCTCCATGCTTCGCCCCAGGTAAATTTTGCCCATAACATTCCAGTAATTAATCCCAGTACGCCTAAAAACAAACCTACATTAGCTGCTTCAACTGCAACATTATCGTGGTGCTCATTTCCAGAAGACAAATATTTTATACTATAAATTGCATTGAAAACGAATAGCACTACCATGGCAAACCACATTGGAACATGGTAATAAATATTACGTATGGTTTCGTGTAAAATTGGCAAGACAGGAACCCTACCCATTAAGCCTTGATAAAGGGAAAATAGCACTAGGATAACGCCTGTAATTTTCCACCAATTTGATTTTATATTCATGTATATTTTAAAAAAATTAATCACGCCAAATGTAAGGAAATAACAATAAAGAAACTGCGAAAACAATGATGTTAATCAACAACAAAACGCCAATTTCATTATTACTACTTGCTCGATCTATTCCATCCATTGCATTCTTCGAAAATTTAATCAGTAACATTAACAAAGGTACAATAACTGGAAAACTTAAAATAGCCATTAAAGTACTGTTGTTATTGGCTTTCGAGGCTATTGCTGATACCATGGTAAACATTGATGCAAAGCTTAAGCCACCCATCGCTACTGCCAATAAATAATAGGTTAAATCTTGAATGGGATTATTAAAAACGATGGTGTAAAAAACCAAACAAACAAATGCAATAATGCTCATCAAAATTAAATTGTAAATAATTTTAGAGAGGATAAGTGCAGCTGGATTTACAATGGTATAATAGTATAAATACCTACTTCGATTTTCTTGCATAAAACTTTTTGCAATTGCATTAATGGAAGTAAATAATAAGATGATCCAAAACAAGGCATTCCATGTAATTGGGTCAATTTTTTTGAAGCTTAAATAGCAGATAAATACGGTGGCGAAAACATAAATCAAAATACCATTTAAGGCATATTTTGACCTCCATTCCATTAAAAACTCTTTGCGAATTAAAGTAGTTGTTTCTTTGATAAATGCCATGAGCAAATATAAGATTTTTGAGCATTGTTTTTTTACATTTATCCAAGCAAAATCACTATTTTTGACTATTCGGCATGTGTCCGATAATGTTGATTATGTTTAAAAAATTATTAATAGCCAATAGAGGCGAAATTGCTTTGCGCATCATGCGTTCAGCTAAAGAAATGGGCATACATACAGTTGCTGTTTATTCAGAAGCCGACCGCTTGTCGCCGCATGTACGTTATGCCGACGAAGCAGTATGCATAGGGCCTGCAGCTTCTAGTCAATCTTATTTAGTTTTTGATAAAATAATTGATGCCTGCAAACAAACTGGCGCTCAAGCAATTCACCCAGGATATGGTTTTCTATCTGAAAATGCGGCGTTTGCTAGAAGAGTTAAAGAAGAAGGTTTAATATTAGTTGGACCATCGCCAGAAGCAATGGAAATAATGGGAAATAAATTATCGGCAAAAGCTGCAGCTAAAAAGTACCAAATTCCTATGGTTCCTGGAACCGATGAAGCCATTCAAGATATAGCAGTTGCTAAACAAAGAGCCGAAGAAGTTGGTTTCCCAATTTTAATTAAAGCTGCAGCAGGTGGCGGTGGTAAAGGAATGCGCATCGTTGAAAACACTGCCGATTTTGAAGAACAGATGAACTTAGCAGTAAGTGAAGCGGTTTCGGCATTTGGAGATGGCGCTGTTTTTATTGAAAGATATGTTAGCTCTCCTCGTCATATAGAAATTCAAGTATTAGGTGACACAAAAGGAAATATTGTACACCTTTTTGAAAGAGAATGTTCTATTCAAAGAAGACATCAAAAAGTAGTAGAAGAAGCACCTTCGGCGGTATTGAGCCCTGAACTTAGAAAAGCAATGGGAGAATGTGCAGTAAATGTTGCGAAATCTTGTAATTATGTTGGCGCTGGTACGGTAGAATTCATTCTAGAGAATAACACTAATTTTTATTTCCTTGAAATGAATACCCGATTACAAGTTGAACATCCCGTAACAGAAATGATTACGGGTATCGACTTAGTCAAAGAACAATTAAAAATTGCTGCGGGTGAAGCCTTATCTTTTACACAAGCAGATTTAACAATTAATGGCCATGCCATTGAGCTTCGAGTTTATGCCGAAGACCCATGCAATAACTTTTTACCAGATATAGGAACACTTAGCACTTATAAGATTCCACAAGGTTTAGGCGTTAGAGTAGATGATGGATTTGAGCAAGGAATGGAAATTCCGATTTATTACGACCCGATGATTGCTAAATTAGTGGTTCATGGGAAAGACCGTGAAGAAGCCATGCAACGCATGATTCGTGCCATAGATGAATATCAAATTACAGGTATAGAAACTACTTTGCCTTTTGGTAAATTTGTTATGCAGCACGATGCTTTTCGATCTGGTAATTTTGACACCCATTTTGTAGGCAACTTTTTTAGCCCCGAAAAATTACAACATACAGACGAAAACGAAGCAATGGCCGCAGCCTATGCAATGGCAAAATTGATGCAAGATGCTAAATTGGCAAGTGTTCAGCATTCTGTGGCTCAACCTAATTCCAACTGGAAAAAAAATAGGACCAATTAAATTTTAAGATGAACTGTAAAAAAGTTTGGTTATGCTTGATGCTGTTATTCGTTAGCAAATTTACTTTTGCAACGCATAACCGTGCTGGAGAACTAAGCTACACACAGATTTCAGCCTTACAATATGAATTTATATTAACCACTTTTACAGACATCAGCGACCCGAATAACGCAGACAGGCCAGCTGCTGAATTAAATTTTGGGGACGGAACTACTAGCACAGCAGCACGCTACGAAAAAACCACTGCGGTAACTAATATTCAAAGAAATCGATATCGATTTGTGCACACCTTTCCTGGTTATGCTACCTATACCATTAGTTACCAAGACCCTAATAGAAATAACAATGTAAGCAACATGGTTAATTCTTTACAAACTGCTTTTTATGTAGAATGTGAACTGGTTATTAACCCCTTTGTTGGTTTTAATAATTCGCCGGTATTGCTTTATGAACCCATCGATTTTGGTGCGGAAAACAAATTATTTGTGCACAATCCAAATGCCTATGATGCAGATGGAGATAGCCTTAGCTTTAAATTAATTCCTTGCAAACAAGACGTTGGTGTAGAAGTTTTTGGCTTTCAATTACCAAATTTACAAAACGGCTTTACTTCGAATTCTTTTGGCATTGACCCTGTAACTGGTCAATTGGTTTGGGATACACCACAAATTATAGACAACCAAGCATCTGCCCTATTTAATTTCGCTATTATGGTGGAAGAATGGCGCTATGTAAGTAGTTTGAAAAAGTTTTTGCGCATGGGTTACATTGTTCGCGATATGCAAATTGAAATTGTGCAAAGCTTAAATAGACCGCCAGTTTTTGATGCCTTACACGATACCTGTATTATTGCTGGCGAATACCTTTCTAAAACTATTCGCGCAGTTGACCCCGATAACAACTCTATTATGTTGACAGCAACTGGTGGACCTTTTAAATTAGGGCCTCCTGACACTGTTCGATTTAACCAATATACCAGTGCAAATGCGGTAATTTCTCAGCCATTTTATTGGAAAACCTCTTGCAATTCGGTTCGTAAACAACCTTATCAGATTTTATTTAAAGCCATAGACAATGGCATTCCAAAATTGGTTGACCTAGAAAGTTGGATGATTACGGTTGTTGCACCAGCACCTAAAAATTTAACCAGTCAAGCCATAGGTTCAAGTGTAATTTTAAATTGGGAAAAACAAACTTGTGACAAAGGCAATGGATACCTTATTTATCGAAAAAGCGGTTCATACCCTTACACACCAAACGCCTGCGAAACTGGCATTCCTAGCCAAGGTGGTTATGAATTAATTAAGAAAATTACCAATAGTAATACGCAAACATTTACCGATAACAACAATGGCCAAGGCCTTAGTGCTGGTAATAATTATTGTTACCGCATAGTTGCTACTTTCCCAGATGGAGCGGAAAGTATTGTCTCGAACGAAACCTGTGAGATTTTGACCAGAGATGTTCCTGCAATTATAAATGTAGACATCAGTCAAACCGGACTAAACGACGGTAAAGACACTATTAAATGGGTTAAACCAAATCAATTGGATACCATTCAACACCCTGGACCATATCAATACGTATTATTGAAATCCATAGATAACAAAAACTATACTCGCATAGATTCTAGCTCTGCAACATATTTAGGAAATTTAAATGACAGCGTGTTTTTAGATACAAATATCAATACCTTAAACATTCAACATTGGTATAAAGTAGCCATTTATGCAAACAAGGAGTTGGTTGGAACTAGTAAAAATGCTTCAAGTATTTTCTTAACCGCTAACCCAAAAGACAATCGTGTGGAATTGTCTTTTCAATACGATGTGCCTTGGACCAATGCTCAATACATCATTTATCGATATAACCCATTGCTTTCTAAATTTGAAATCATAGACACGACCGAAAGCAGCTTTTACATTGATGATTCGTTGGCAAATGGAACAAACTATCAATATTTTGTAAGCAGTATTGGGCGCTATACTGCTGGTGGTTTTCCGGAACCCCTTATTAATCGCTCTCAAATTGTGAGTGCTACACCAGTTGATACGGAAAAACCATGCCCTCCGTTTTTAACAGTCATTCCGAGTTGTAGTGGTTATCAAAACGAATTATCTTGGAAAATAGCGGATTCCTGCCTAAACGATATTGTCTCTTACAAAATTTACAAAGCCTTTTTTGAAGGCGAGGAGTTTAACTTGCTTGCGGACCAAATCAAACCAAATAGCAATACCACATTCAGCGATTTGAATTTAAAAACATCAATTGCTGGATGCTATTTTATAACTGCGATTGATTCTGCTAACAACGAAAGCGAGCGCAGTAATATCGTTTGTGTAGACAATTGCCCAAACATTGCGGTTCCAAATGCGTTTACTCCAAACGGCGACCAAATCAACGACCTATTTACAACACTTAAAGACACGACTGATTTTGTCAGTAAATTTGATACGAAAATATATGATCGTTGGGGAACCTTGGTTTACGAAACAAAAGACCCAGAAATTAATTGGGACGGCAAAGATCAAAAAACAGGAAAAGAATTACCTGCAGGTGTTTACTTCTACTCTATCTATTTTTCAGAAATAAGGGTAATTGGTTATCAACCAAAAATTTATTCAGGGTTTGTTCATTTAATACGATAAAACATGTTTACAGGAATTATTGAATGCGTAGGGATTATTAAAAACATTGAACAAGAAAATGAGAATTTTCATTTTCAAATAGCATCAAATATTTCTGCTGAACTAAAAATAGACCAAAGTTTAGCTCATAATGGGGTATGCTTAACAGTAACGTCCATTGAAAACAATATGCACCAAGTTACTGCCATTGCCGAAACCATGCAAAAAACGAATTTGGGCACTTTTAAAATAGGCGATTCCCTCAATTTGGAAAGGTGCATGCAAATGAATGGCAGAATTGATGGTCACATTGTACAAGGTCATGTGGACCAAACTGGGAAGGTTACTCAAATTCAATCAGAAGATGGAAGCTGGAGATATACCATTAGTTACGACCCAAGTGTTGGCAATGTAACCGTAGAAAAAGGATCAATTTGTGTGAATGGCATAAGTTTGACTGTTGTCGATTCTAGCGACCAAAATTTCAGCGTAGCCATCATTCCATATACTTATGAACATACAACAATGAAACATCTGAAAGTTGGTGATACCGTCAACTTAGAATTTGATATTATTGGAAAATACGTTGCTAGGATGTTAAACTTGCCTAATAGCAGCCACTAAATCGTCGACAGGAACTGCTCCACTTAAACCATATTGATTGTCAATAATGTAAAATGGCACGCCTGTAATCCCTAGCGCCAATACTTTATCTTGTAAATCTTTAGTTTGGTGCTCGATGGCTTTTGATTGCAATGCTTGCGCAACTAATTCTTCATCTAAGCCAGCTGACTTTGCAATAGCAATGATATTTTCAATTTTAGATAAATCAACCAAATCTTCAAAATAAGCTTTAAAAAGCGCTTCTGTTAAAACAGATTGTAAGCCAAATTGATGTGCATATTGAATCAACATATGCAATGGAAAAGTATTCGGCGACACTTCAATATTTTGAATTTGGAAATCAATACCCACGGCAGCACCTCGCTCATTTAACATGCTGGTTCGAGCAATAAACTGTTCAAAGTTTCCAAACTTTTCTGTGATATGTTGCTTAAAACTAACACCTTCTGCAGGAATACCTGGAGTTAATTCGAAGGGCAAATAACTGATTTCGAAATGGTATTCTTCTTTTAAAATATCCATAGCCGCAGCTAATTGTCTTTTACCAACATAGCACCAAGGGCAAACCACATCAGAAACTATTTTAATTGCTAAAGTCTTTTTCATTATTCAATTGATTTACCTTTCATGGCAACTGCAATGGCTTGATCCATTACACGTTCGGCAAAAGGTTTGGTAAATTCATTAATGGCATCAATTGCTGTTAATATTTCATCTTTTGTACCAACCGCTAATTGATGATTCAATTGACCAAGCAGGTCTTGGGTTGCAGAAATTTCGACTTCAGACAATAATTGGCCGTGTTTTTTGATGAAACTTTCAACGGTATAGCGCATTTGTTCTCCTTCGCGTTTCGCCTCAATGATCATTCGTTTGGCTACATCTTCTTTAGCATGCACCATCGAGTCCATCAACATTTGTTCTACTTGCTCGTCGGTTAAACCGTATGTTGGCGTAATGATTATTTCCTGCTCCGTATTCGAACGCAATTCTTTAGCTTGAACTTTTAATAAGCCGTCGGCGTTTAATAAGAAATTGATATCCACTTTAGGAAACCCAGCCGGCATAGATGGAATTCCCCTTAATTCGAATTCTGCTAATTTTCTGTTTTCTGAAACGATATCGCGCTCCCCTTGGTAAACAGCAATTTTCATATTTACTTGACCGTCAATCGAAGTTGTATATTGACGTCCAGCTTTAGTTGGGATTTTAGAATTTCTTGGAATAATGACATCCATTAACCCACCCATTGTTTCTATTCCAAGTGAAAGTGGCGTAACATCTAACAAAAGAATATCTTTTCGGTTACCAGCCAATATATCAGCTTGAATAGCTGCTCCAAGTGCAACTACTTCATCTGGGTTTTGGTGATCGTTTAAGGGTTGTGCGAAAAATGCTTGTAGTTCTTGTTTTAATAATGGAGTTCTAGTGCTTCCTCCAACTAATACTACTTGATCAATGTCTTTAATTGATAAATCTGCATCTTTAAGTGCATTTTGACAACATTCAATGGTTTTTTGGACCAAAGGCATAATCATCGCTTCATAAGTTGTTCTGTTAATTCCACATGGAACTCCTTGAACTGTTGTATTAAAAATTGATTGGGTACTTAAAGCAATTTTAGCTTCTTCTGCTGCTAATCTCAATTCCTGCATTAAATTTTGGTTTTGAGATACCTGAACTGGGTCGAGTTGATTTTCTTTAATCCAATAATTCAAAATTAATGCGTCAAAATCATCTCCTCCTAAAAAGGTATCGCCATTGGTGGCCAAAACTTCAAATATGCCTTGTTGTATTTTTAAAATTGAAATGTCAAATGTTCCACCACCTAAGTCGTAAACCGCAATGGTTTTTTCTTCTTCAGGATCTAATCCAATTCCAAATGCCAAACTGGCTGCGGTTGGTTCATTGATAATTCTCAAAACATCTAAACCCGCCAATTTACCAGCATCTCTTGTGGCCTGTCTTTGTGTATCATTAAAATATGCAGGAACTGTTATAACTACTTTATTTACAGGTGTTTTAAGCGCATGTTCAGCACGTAACTTTAACTCTTTTAATATCAAGGAAGAGAGTTCAATTGGGCTATAGAAACGATCTCCAACCTTTACTTTAACCATCGATTGTTCATCATCATTGATTACTTTATAACTAAAATAACCCTCGTATGCTTGAATATCTTTATAAGATTGTCCTAATAACCTTTTAACTGAGAAAATGGTATTGGATGGATCTGAAATAAGGTATTGCTTGGCTTCTTTACCTACAATAACTTCTCCTGAAGGATGAAAATGGACCACCGAAGGCACTAAAACTCCTTTACCCAAGTCGTTGATGACCTCAGCATTTTGCTGTGCATTGATATAAGCGATTAAACTATTTGTCGTACCTAAATCGATTCCAATAATTAATTCCTCTTGTTGCAATGATCCAGTTGCGATATTAATGGAAACTTGTGCCATATTATATGTTTAAATAAATGATTGAGATAAAACCATCTATCTTATTTATTATTAATTATTTATCTTTTATTAAAAAGTAATCTTGCACCTTTAATTGTTTCATCAAATTGACCCTGATGATAAACTAAATGGCCATTTACAAAAGTACTATCAATACTATTATTGAAATGCTGACCTTCAAATGGAGACCATCCGCACTTATACAACAAGCTTTCTTTAGTAACTGTTTGCGTTAAATTTGGATTTATCAATACTAAATCAGCGAAATAACCTTCTCTGATAAAACCCCTGTCTTTCATGTTAAATAAAATAGCTGGGTTGTGTGCCATCTTCTCCACCACTTTTTCAATTGTTATTTTACCTTGTTTAACTAGCTCTAACATAGCTACTACACTATGCTGAACTAAAGGCCCACCAGAAGGAGCTTTTAAATAAGATTCCGATTTTTCGGCAATTGTATGTGGCGCATGGTCGGTTGCAATTACGTCAATGTGGTCTGATAAAACCGCTGCTAAAATTGCATCTCTGTCTTTGGCTGTTTTAACAGCGGGATTCCATTTAATTAAATTACCCTTGGTTGCATAATCCACTTCCGAAAACCACAAATGATGAATACATGCTTCAGCTGTTATCAATTTATCTTTCAATGGGATGCTGGCATCAAATAAAGTAGTCTCGATGGCAGTTGAAATATGTAATATATGTAACCTTGTATTGTGTTTTTTTGCTAAACGTATTGCTTTAGATGAAGATAGATAACAAGCTTGCTCAGAACGAATTAAATGATGCATTTCAGGTGTTACTTTATCACCGTATTTTGCTTCGTAAAGCGCTAAATTATGCTTTACGGTTTGTTCGTCTTCACAATGTGTGGCAATTAAAGAATTGCAACTTTTAAACAAATCTTCTAAAACCTGTTCGTCATCCACTAACATATTACCAGTAGAAGAACCCATGAAAACTTTCACTCCACATACATTTTCTGGGTTGGTTTTCAATACTTCCTCTAAATTGGTATTGGAAGCCCCCATAAAAAATGAATAGTTTGCTAAGGACACCTGTTCAGCTCTATTATATTTATCGGCTAATAAAGCTTGTGTAAAAACATTGGGTATTGTATTTGGCATTTCCATATAGGAAGTAACCCCTCCGGCAACAGCAGCTTTTGCTTCCGTATAAATTTCACCCTTATGTGTTAACCCGGGTTCTCTAAAATGAACTTGGTCGTCAATTGCGCCTGGAATTAAGAACATGCCTTCGGCATCTATTATTTTTGCGCCTTCTGCGTGTATGTCATTGGCTATTTTTGCAATCCTATCCCCTTCAATTAACAAATCAAGCTGCATTTGCTTGCCTTCATTCACAATTGTGGCATTTTTGATTAAGGTTCTTTTCATAGCACCGATTTTTTGATGCTCAAAAGTAACTAAAAATGCCCAAATGGAAATTCAAATCTTATCTTTGTAGCATGCAAAATAATTTTGAGCAATTTGGATTCAATAAACAGGTATTAAATGCCATAGATGAAATTGGTTATACCGATCCAACCCTAATTCAACAAAAAGCCATACCTCCTATTATCAATGGTCAGGATGTATTAGGAATTGCACAAACTGGCACCGGTAAAACAGCTGCATATTTATTACCTATCATCAAAAAACTCAATTTTGCACAAGATCAAATTCCTAGAGCGGTAATTTTAGCGCCAACGCGTGAATTAGCGATGCAAATTGAAGAAAACACCATTAAATTATGTCAATTTACAGATTTAAGAGTGGGTTCCGTTTATGGTGGTTTAGGCTCAAAACTTCAAAAAGAAATGCTTGCCAAGGGCATAGATATTCTCATTGCCACACCAGGTCGCTTATTAGAATTATACTTAGAGGGCGACCTTGTTTTTAAAAAATTACAAGTTTTGGTTTTAGATGAAGCTGATAAAATGCTTGACATGGGCTTTATCAGTAAAATCAACCGCATTTTAGAAGTTATCCCTAAAAAGAGACAAAACTTACTTTTCTCAGCAACTATGTCTGATAAAGTGGAAACATTGGTGGGTAATTTCCTGTTGTTTCCAACAAAAGTGGAAGTTAGCTTACAGGCAACTCCAGCTACAAATGTGGAACAAAAAGTCTACCTGGTTCCTAATTTAAAATCAAAAATCAACTTACTATATCACTTCTTACTAGACGAAGAAACCTTCCAAAAAGTGATTGTATTTTGCAAAACCAAAACCATTGCAGATAACGTATATCATTACGTTAGTCGAAAATTTGGTGAAGATAATGTTAAGGTAATTCACGCTAATAAAGGTCAAAATACGCGTATCAACTCTATGGAAGCCTTTAAAGAAGGTAAAGTTAGGGTGCTCGTTGGCACCGATGTGGCATCTAGAGGCATTGACGTAACGGAAGTTTCGCATGTCATCAACTTTGACGTGCCTTTAATTTACGAAGATTACGTACATCGCATTGGCAGAACTGGAAGAGCCGAAAAACTTGGTGTTTCAATTACATTTTGCAACGAATCTGAGGCATTGCATTTACTAAAAATCGAAAAACTCATTAGACAAAAAATACCAGTATTTCCTATTCCCGATGGAGTGATAATGGCCGAAACCTCATTCAATGAGAAACAAGCCATTGCCCGTGCAATAGATGAACATAAACGCAAAGAAGACCCTACCTTTAAAGGTTCTTTCCACGAGAAAAAGTTCAAAAGACCTTCAGCAGATGAAAAGAAGAAACAGGCAAAACTAAAAGAGCAAAAAGAACAAAAATCGGGTAAATCTGTTGCTAAAAGTAAAATCAAGAATAGCAACACCGATAAAACTAAAAACACGCCTCGTAAAAAAGGCAAAAACTGGGATAAAAAAATAAAATAATACAATTGGCATGAAAACAGCTGAAATTAAAATTACCGTTTCTTTAGACGACAAAAATTTACCAGAAAGCATCTTATGGTATTCTTCTGATTCAGAAAACACACAAGAATTACCTTGCAAATCGATGTTTCTGGCTTTATGGGATCAACAATATCAAAACTCTTTACGCTTGGACTTATGGACCAAAGATATGCCAGTAGATGAAATGAAAAGGTTTTTCTATGAAACCCTTATGACAATGAGCGATAGTTTTTTAAAGGCAACAGGCGAAACTAATATCGTAGAAGATTTAAGAGATTATTGTGCACATTTCGCCGAAAAAATGGAATTAAACGCAAATAGTTAAAAAAAGCCTTTCTTTTACTATATTGTAACTCCTTTAAAATTATTTGTTTTGAATAGCATTCGAAAAAATTATCCGTCAATTATTTTGTTGTTAATTTTATTAACGACCTGTAGCACTTTTTCATTTGCTCAATTAAAAATTAGACGTGAACCCAATATGGGTAAATTAGTTCGTAATGTATTGGTAGGCCAAGGCATAACCGTTCGAAATATAATTTACAAAGGGGATACCGGAGCCATTGCAGTTTTTGATGGAACAAATTCAAATTTAGGATTAGACAGTGGCGTGTTAATTTCTACTGGAAAAGCCATAGATGCGATCGGTCCGAACAACTTACAAGTCAGTAGTTCTAACAACAAAGGTGGTGACATCGATTTAAATACAATTGCAGGTGGAATTACGGTTGATGCGGCTTCCTTGCAATTTGACTTCATTCCTGTTACCAATTCTATTAAACTAAGATTTGTATTTGCATCAGAAGAATATCCTGAATTCGTTGGGCAAAGTTACAATGATGCATTTGGTTTTTTTGTGAGCGGGCCAGGCATTGTAGGTAAAAAGAACATCGCACTTGTTCCTGGTACACTAGATACGCCAATTGCAATTAATTCTATCAATGCTTTTACCAATTCTGGTTTATATGTAGACAATAACAATGGACTTAGCATTCAATACGATGCATTCACCAAAGTGATTGAAGTAACCTTAAAGAATTTAACCGCTTGCCAAACCTATACCATTAAATTAGCCATAGCGGATGTAATTGACAGAGCATACGACTCTGGTATATTTTTAGAAGCACAAAGTTTTGAAAGTGAAAACATTGACAACATGCGCGTGGAAATTGTTCATCCAACTGGTGGGACCATTACCGAAAAATGCGACAGTGTAGTTTGCAGATTTTCCAGAACAAATACCGATACTTCAGCTGCATTATTAGGAACTTATATAACCAATACTTCTGCGCTAGCAGGAATTGCAACCATGGGTTTAGATTACCCTAATTTGCCTGGAACTATTACTATTCCTAAAGGTCAACTCACTAAAGATTTATACTTCTTCCCTACAGATGATAATATTGTAGAAGTACCAGAAAAATTTAAAATTGAAATGAAAAGTAATGGCGGCTGTTTTATTTCAGCCGACTCATTAAATATAACTGATTTTGATACTATTCGAATTTCAGGATTTCAGAAAATTGATTGTCAAGGCGATACTGTTTTTTGGAAAGTAAAAACTACAGGCGGTTCGGCACACTTAAGTTATGCTTGGACCGATAGCCTAGGTATTGATACCATTAGCCGAGCACCCATCATTCGAGTTTCTCCAGATAGTGTAACAATGTATGTAGTAACCGTATTCGATTCTTGTACAAACACACTAGTGAAAGACACTATTTATATTTCACCTATCATTCCTGTAGATATTAAAACCATCAATGATACGGTGGTTTGCGCGGGTTCTGTTTTGCAATTATTTGCAAATGTAACATTACCTAACCCCCACTTTACTTGGACTGCAACCGATTTAGGTCTTCAACCTGTTGGTTTATTTGACGACGACACCATTCCGAATCCAATATTCTCAGTGCCAACAGGTGTTTATGAAATATTAATTACCGTTACGCTTACAAACGATGAAGCATGCGCCGATCCGGTAAAAATTCATGTTTCAATTATTCCTAAAGGTATATATGGTAAAAAACCTGCATACATATGCATGAATGATACGGCACAATTATTAGCTTATGGTGGTGTCAAATATAAATGGAAACCTGCAACAGGACTGAGTAACGATACCATCGCAAATCCAAGAGCCTGGATGACACAAAGCTATACAGTTGATATAACAGATAGCATTGGATGTACCAATCAATATAGTATCAATGTAAAAATTGACACCTTGCCAAAAGCAAATGCAGGTCCAGATCGAATAGTTTGTAGAAGATCTGAAGTTGTATTAAATGCGGCTGGTTCAGATTACAATACTTATGAATGGTCACCAAAAAATAGCTTAGACGATTACAAAAGTGCAACACCAAAAGCTACGCCAATTGCAACTACTACTTATATTCTTAAAGCCAAGAATAATGCATGTTTCAGCTTTGATACCATGGTAGTTTATGTTGTTGATACACCAAGTGCTAAATTTACAATTGCTGTAGACACTTGCGCAAGAACCATTGCCTTACAAAACAATACCATTGGAACCGATTCTGTTTATTGGGATTTCGGCGATGGAAATAATTCTAAAGAGAAAAATCCAATTCACCAATTCGATACTGCCGGAAACTATACCGTTAAACTAATTGCAAACCGAAATACGGAATGCATCGATTCGATGGAAGTGAATTTAGTTTTTCCCGCAGATGCTGAAATTAAAGACATTCCAAATGTTTTTACACCTAACGGTGATAACGTCAACGATAAATTTATCATTGCCCAAGGGAATGTTGCTTGTAACATTGAAGCGCTATATATTTATAATAGATGGGGTAAATTAGTTTACAAACAGACTGGTAAAAATATTCAACCTTGGGATGGAAAAGTAAATGGTCAAGTTTTACCTGCTGAAACTTATTTCTATTATATCGAAGGTAAAGGCATTAAGAAAACAGGTACAATTGCAATTGTACTGTAAATAACACTATTAATATGATACCCGTACAACAACATTTACTTGTCAATCACCTGCCTATTATCAGTGTTATTTTGGGTACGGTCATTCTAATTATCGGCATGTTTTTTCATTTGAAACAAGTGAAGATAGTAGGCCTTTCCTTATTTATATTCTCTGCAATTTTATTCTTCCCAAGTATGTATACTGGCGGAAAAACAGAACATGTAATCGGAGATCAACCTGGCGTAGCACGCTACCTTATTGAAGAACACGAAGAAATTGCAGAACGAGCTGAAATTATTGTTGATGTATTAGCTGTATTTGCATTGATTTCTATCCTTACAATTATTACGGATAAAAAAATTAGCAAATGGCTCATAAGAATTACACTTATTATAAGTCTTGTTAGCCTATACTTTGTAATTCAAACTGGTCATTCTGGTGGTCAAATCAGAAGACCTGAATTAAGAACTGAAAATTAAATTACACATGGAATCGCCAAATAGAAAATACACCGTTACCGATCGTTTTTTACATTACGTAACCATTGACACTCAATCTGACCCCAACTCTCCTACTTGTCCATCTACTGAAAAACAGAAAAATTTAGGGCGCATACTAGTTCAGGAGCTAATAGATATGGGCATTGTAGACGCAGAAATGGATGAAAACGGATACGTATATGGTACGTTACTTTCTAATACGGACAAATCCGTACCAACCATCTGTTTTTGTTCTCACATGGACACTTCTCCGGATTGCAGTGGTGAAAATGTGAAACCAATTATTCATCGAAATTACAATGGTGGAAATATTTTATATGCAAACGATACAAGTTTGGCATTAAATCCGAACGACCATCCTGCATTAAAAGATCAAGTTGGAAACGATATTATTACAGCCGATGGAACGACTTTATTAGGAGCAGATAACAAAGCGGGTGTTGCTGAAATTATGGACGCCATTCATCAACTTATTCAAAACCCATCCATCAAACACGGTGAAATAAAAATATTATTTACACCAGACGAAGAGATTGGCAGAGGAGTTGACAAAGTAAATTTGAAGAAAGTAAATGCAAAATTTGCTTATACCATAGATGGCGAAACGGTTGGCCATATTGAGGATGAGACCTTTTCAGCAGATGCTGTAATTATTACCATTCATGGTGTTTCTACTCACCCAGGTTTTGCAAAAAATAAAATGGAGAGTGCCATTAAAATTGCCAGTGAAATAATAGCATCACTTCCAAAAGATAAACTTTCTCCAGAAACTACAGAAGGCCGTGAAGGATTTATTCATCCAACAGGGATTAGCGGAAGCATTGAGAAATGTGCCATTCAAGTTATCATCAGAGATTTCAATACCAAACAATTAGCTGTTTATGAAAACGATTTGAAAAATATCGTTGATCATATTTTAGTCAACTATCCCAATGCGACTTATGAATTTGAAGTGATTGAACAATACAGAAATATGAAAGAAGTATTGCTATTGCATCCGGAAATTGTAAGCTATGCAGTTGAAGCAATTGAAAGAGCAGGCATGAAACCTCATTCTGGCGGCATCAGAGGTGGCACAGATGGTTCAAGACTTTCTTTTATGGGATTACCTTGTCCAAATATTTTTGCAGGAGAACATGCCTTTCATTCTAAACTAGAATGGGTAAGTATTCAAGATATGCAAAAAGCAGTTGATACGATTGTTAACCTTGCAGCTATTTGGGAAGAAAAAACATTGTAAATGCTAATTGCATTTACAATGTAAACATTCTTGAAACATTAAATCCTAAACGAAATCCCCTATCAGCCCAAGAAGAATTTGTTCTTGCGAAAGTTTGATTTTCAGTCATTCCAAATGAATTAGTCAAGAACATCTGGAACACGTGCCCACCAGTTTCAATGTCTAAACCTATACCCATTGAATTATAATATTTACTTTCTGAATAATTCAACAATTTTGCACCATATTCGTAAGTCAACGCTGTTCTATTAGATAATTTATACCTTCCAGAAATACCTAAGAAATATGCGTCATTATTATCAGCTAAATTTTCTACCAAATTATAATGTACAATTGTTGGGGTAATTTGCATCGATAATTTATCATTGAATTTTCTTGCAATGATCATTTGTTGCACAAAAGAAAATCGATCAGAAGCATAATTAAATTTATCTACTCCACTAATTTTCAATCCATTTACACCATTGCGATACGCTCCTGAAAACAAGGTAACACTGATTGGCATAGCACCACTTTTGGTTTGTTTTAATAGTCTGTATTTCACGAAACCATCTACTTGTTTTTCATAAGAAGTTCTACCTAATCCAAATTGCAAACGACCATCATAACTGTATTCTAAAGCCAAGCGTATACTTGCACCTCCATCTATGCCCCAAAAATCATATGCTCCAGAATTAAATGGGCCAAAATGATGGTGAATTCTAAAATCTAAAGATCTACTACCACCAACTTCAATGGTTTGTTGATTGATTACCCTTGTTGCTTTAAAAGTTGCAATTACCGGTTCGTCTTTAGGCGCATCTGCTAAACCTTGTAAAAGCAACATTGGATCTGTGTCCTGCGCTTTTAAAGTACTACAAAAAGTAAAAACTAAAAATAATATGATTGATAAATTTCTTTTCATGGCCTTTTATTAATTATTATTCATTCCCTGGTTAATCCACAATCTGATAAATGCAATTGAACAATTATCTATTTGAGTTGGACTGTTTTTAGGCATGGTAGATGCAGAACCATCCCAAGTTACTGAACCTAAAAAAGTATTAGACCCATAATTATTAACAATAGCGGTAACTGTTGTCATGTCTCTACCAGAATTTGCACTGTGACAACTGGTACTTCCAGTACTACATTGCTGCTCTAATATTGGTTTGATTTGCGTTGCAAAGCTAATCGTGTTAGTTGATGCGGTATCACATCCATTATCAATTAATGGGTTTAATTCGCTGAAATTATCGTAATAGCAAGCTGATAAAAATGTTGCTGCTAAAATGAAAAGTGAAAAATATTTTTTCATGTATAATTGATTAATTGTTTTTTGCACCCTGTTCAATCCAAATCATAATTTTTAAAATTTGCTTATCTGCCAATCTACTATCAGGTAAAGGAGGCATTCTTTTCTCTCCGTTTAAAGCAGTAATTGTTTCATATAAATCACTATTATGAATATTTCCAGCTTCGACAATTTCCATCACATCTTCATAAGATTCCAATGATAGTTTTTCATGGTTATATGAACTATGACAACCATCCATTGCACAACGAGTAGTTATAATTGGTTGTACATCATTACTAAAAGAAATAACAGGTGCATTGCTCAAGTCCGCTTCGTGTCTACATGAGCTAAAACACATCGCAATCATTACAAAAGATAAAAATAGTAGCCCTTTAGTTTTCATGTGAATTGAATTAATAATTAATGCCCTAAATTACTCAATTTATTTAATGTTGTAAAGAGCTTTTCCAACATTTCATCGCTAAAATCTAAGTGTGTAACGAATCTTATGGTTTGTTTTCCCATGGTATTAGCAATGATTCCTTCTTGCTTCAATTGGAATAAAAATACATCCGATTTTACTTCATCTATTAACTCAAATATGACTATATTAGTATGAATAGGAATGAGTTTTTTAACAAAAAAACAACTCGTTAAACATGCTCCAATTTTTTTTGCCCTAAGGTGGTCTTCTGCCAATCTATCTACATTGTGTTGGAGTGCATACAATGCACCGGCAGCAATCATTCCAGCTTGTCTCATGCCTCCACCAAATAACCTTCTATACCTTCGCGCTTTTGCAATAAAAGCCTTACTTCCAACTAAAACAGAACCAACTGGTGCGCCTAATCCTTTTGAAAAACAAATTGAAATACTATCAAAATATTTTGAGTAATCTTTAGCCTTGTCTTTTGATTCGATGAGTGCATTGAAAATACGAGCACCATCTAAGTGCAAAGGCAAATGATACTTTTTGCATAATTCTGCTATTGGTGCAATTTCTGCTAAAGTATAATAATTCCCTCCTGCCTTATTCAAAGTGTTTTCCAAGGAAACCAAAGCCGTTTTTGGCAAATTGATAATATCAGGATGAATTTGTGCTTCAATTTGACTCGCTGTAATTTTCCCCTCAAGCCCCCAAATTGGTCGCACTTGAACGCCAGAATTAAATGCAATTCCACCTCCTTCGTAATTATAAACATGAGATGTGATGTCGCAAATGACTTCATCACCAGGAATGGTATGGGTTTTGATAGCTATTTGATTGGTCATGGTACCAGAAGCACAATATAACGCAGATTCATAGCCAAAATGCTCTGCTACAGTACTTTCTAATAAATTTACTGTAGGATCGTCGCTATAAACATCATCACCTAATTCGGCTTCAAGCATATATTGCTTCATTGCCTTGCTAGGTCTGGTAACTGTATCGCTTCTTAAATCGATGTTCATCATTTTTTATAGTATTTTTGTAAATATAATTAACCTGGCACAAATTGAGAATATTTAAGATTAGTGTTTTTTTAACAATTTTCTTATTGTTTAGCATTACCGCTTTACAAGCGCAACTCATTGTCAAAACCAACAGAACAGTAAGCGATTTAGTAAATAATGTTTTAGCCGGAGGAGGTGTGGATATTAAAAATATTCAATATTCAGTTGGCACAGGAAATATTGGCTTTTTTAATGGAAAAAAATCGAACATTGGTTTAGACAGTGGAATTGTTTTATCGACGGGTAAAGTAACGGATGCAATAGGTCCAAATGATATTGGTAACAAAGGTTCCTCTAATAATTTACCTGGTGATGCAGACTTACAATTGTTGAGTCCAAACTTTCCAACATATGATGCAACTTGGATTACATTTACTTTCACACCACAAGCCAATCAAGTTAAATTTAGATTTGTTTTTGCTTCAGAAGAATATCCTGAAAATATTAATAAAAATTACAATGATGTGTTTGGGTTTTTTATTACAGGTCCAGGTTTTACGGGCAACCAAAACATCGCATTAATTCCTAGTACTACCGATCCGATTTCTATTCAAACAATAAATGCAAATACCAATTCTTCCTATTATATAGACAATAGCAATGGTACAAGCATTCAATTTGATGCATTCACCAAAGTCATAGAAATTAACGCAACCGTTCAACCATGCAAGTCATATACTTTAAAATTTGCCATTGCAGACGTAAAAGACTTTATTTATGACTCTGGTATTTTCATTGAGGCGCAAAGTTTTCAAAGTGCCGACCCTAGGTCAATTATTGCATACGAACAAAAGAAAATGGTTTCGGAATGTGATAGTGCTGGATTTGTTTTGACAAGAATTAATAAAGATAAATCTCAAGCCATTACGGTAAACTATATTTTTGAAGGAACAGCAATTAATGGCGTAGATTATACAGCAACCCCTGCAAATAAAGTAATTATTCCTGCAGGTTCTACTAGTGCATTTGTTAAAATTAAACCCACTAGAGACTTTTTGAATGAGGCGAACGAGTCTGTGAAAATAAAAATTGTTGATCCAGTTATATGCGATACTGCACAAGCGGATTTAAGTATTTCAGATTATAAACCAATCGACAAATTAAAGTTTCAATTGGCTTGCAACGACTCAACCACAACCGTTGCGGTAGTTCAGTACGATCAACTTGATTCAATCAAGTGGTATAATCAAGATAAGCTATTCTTACAATACGGGAATAGTTTTACCGTAAAGAACAACGACACCACCATTCATTATGTTTATAGTATTGAAAAGTGCACAGGACTTACTATAAAGGATTCAGTGAAATTAAAGGCCTATCCTATTACAACAAATAAAGATACAACTGTATGTATTGGCGATGTAATTCAATTGTTCGCTACAAGTAATTTCCCAAATGCCAAATATTCTTGGACCTCGAATGTAGGCTTGTTTAGTCCTAGTACAGAAGTTGCAAATCCAATGTTTACCGTATTAGACTCAAGTATTGTTACCGTAAAAATCAATAGTGATCAAATTTGCTCTCAAAAAACTTTTAAAATTTTTGCACCTGAACTCCGAATAAAAGATTCGGTAAATTCTATTTGTAAAAATGGAAGTGTTACATTGATTGCATCCGGAGGGAAAAAATACAAATGGATTCCGAGTTATGGCTTATCGAGCGATACTATTTCATCCCCTATTGCTAGCCCAGATACTTCAATGAAGTATGAATTAACAATCACCAATGGTATTTGTGAAAAGAAGTATAACGTAACTGTTAAAGTAGATACGATACCACATGCAAATGCTGGTTTAGATCATATCATTTGTACTCGACAAACCGTTAGGTTAAATGGTTCTGGTTCAGATTACGAAAGTTATTTGTGGTTCCCTACATTGGCAGTAGATAGTCCTTCAAATCCAAACCCACTAGCCAATCCAGCGCAAACGACCCAATATGTTTTACAAGCTTTCAATGGCAGCTGCTTTAGTTTTGACACCGTTAATATTTTTGTAGTTGACTCGGTAAATGCGGCATTTAATTATGTTTTCGATTCATGTGCAAGAACAATTTTTGTAACTCCAATTGCAAACCTTAACAATAGCAATTTCATTTGGGATTTTGGTGATGGATTTCAAAATAGCATCACTACTCAAACACATCAATATCAGCAAAAAGGAACCTATGTAGTTAAACTGGTTACTAATTCACTTGCACCATGTAAATCAGAAGATTCTTTGGTTTTAACAATTCCCTTTGTAGATAAAACATTACGAAGAATTACTGATGTGTTTTCGCCAGATGATGATCAAATGAATGATGAATTTGAAATTAGTGGAGAAACAAGCCCGTGTGCAATTAAACGCATGCGAATTTTTAACCGTTGGGGCGAAACCATTTATGATAGTATAGAAAACCAAGGAAAGCTAGTATGGGATGGCAAATACAAAGGTTCGCCATGCCCAATCGGAGCTTATATTTATTACGTAGAAGGTGATGGCTTTATTGATAAAGGAACCATCTCGCTCGTTCGTTAATGAATCATTGTTTTAGCCGCCACATCTTTAATGCTTAAATCAATTGGCGTTTTAACTTTTTGCTTCATCAATGCAAGTTCTATTACTTCTTGCATTTCCGTTACATAATGGAATCTCAAATCTTTTAGGTAGCGTTGATTAATATCTAAAATATCTTTTCTATTTTTTTCACATAGAATAATATCCTTGATGCCTGCTCTTTTTGCAGCTAATATTTTTTCTTTTAAACCTCCAACTGGTAACACTTTTCCTCTAAGGGTAATTTCACCGGTCATGGCTAATTGAGACTTCACTTTACGTTGCGTAAATGCAGAGGTCAATGCTGTTAACATAGTAATTCCTGCAGATGGACCATCTTTAGGTACTGCTCCTGCAGGCACATGCACATGCATATCCCATTGATCTAGGATTCTAAAATCAATGCCTAGTTTTTGTGCATTGGCACGAATATAAGCCATCGCAATTACTGCGGATTCTTTCATTACATCTCCAAGACTTCCTGTTAAAGTTAATTTCCCTTTTCCTGGACTTAAACTTGCTTCAATAAATAAAATATCGCCACCTACAGAAGTCCAAGCTAAGCCCGTTACTACCCCAGCCACATCATTACCCTGATACATGTCCTTATCGTACTCTGGTGCGCCTAAAATGCGCTCTACATCGGCATTATTTATGGTCTTGTTGTACTTCTCTTTTACGGCTACGCTTTTAGCCGTTCCCCTAATCAAGGTGGCTAATTTTTTCTCTAAACCACGCACACCCGATTCGCGGGTATAATCTTCAATAACCTTTTCTATAATTTCCGGTTTAATTTGAATATCTTTTACTTTCAAACCATGCGCCTCCCTTTGTTTTGGCACTAGGTATTGTTTTGCAATTTCTACTTTTTCTTCAATGGTATAACCCGATACTTCAATGATTTCTAAACGATCAATTAAAGCAGGATGAATATTGTTTAATGAGTTTGCGGTAGCAATAAACATTACGTTAGATAAGTCATAGTCTAGCTCAACATAATGATCGTAAAAAGCATTGTTTTGTTCCGGATCTAACACTTCTAACAATGCAGAAGATGGATCTCCTCGAAAATCGTTACCAACCTTATCAATCTCATCTAATACAAAAACAGGATTAGAAGATTGTGCTTTTTTCAATGATTGAATAATTCGACCAGGCATTGCACCTATATAGGTTTTACGATGCCCACGAATATCCGCTTCGTCTCTAATTCCTCCTAAAGCCATGCGCACATATTTTCTACCAACTGCTTTCGCAATTGATTTTCCCAACGATGTTTTACCAACCCCCGGAGGCCCAACTAAGCAGAGAATTGGCGCTTTCATGTTGTGCTTTAATTTAAGCACTGCTAAATATTCTAAAATTCTTGCTTTAACTTTCTCTAAACCAAAATGATCTTGGTCTAAAATTTTCTGTGCTTTTTTAATATCGAAATGATCTTCTGTGAATTCATTCCAAGGCAACTCTAATAAAAGTTCCGCATAGTTTAACAATACCGAATACTCAGCAGCAGCAGGATTCATGCGTTGTAACTTATCTAATTCCTTATTGAAAGCGTCTGCAACTTCTTTACTCCATAATTTCTGTTCGCCTCTTTCACGTAAATTTTTAATTTCTAAATCTGGCCCTTCTCCACCAAGTTCCTCTTGAATTTGCTTCATTTGTTGGTGTAAAAAATACTCCCTTTGCTGACGGTCAATATCTACACGTACTTTAGATTGAATTTGATTTTTCAATTCTAACATCTGCAATTCTTTGGTTAAATGTTCTAAAACCATTTCGCCACGAACCACTAAATTAATTTCTTCCAACATTTTTTGCTTATCCACTAAATCAGCATTCATGTTAGAGCTAATAAAGTTGATTAAAAATGAAGGGCTTTCGATATTCTTAATTGCAAAAGCGGCTTCAGAAGGTATGTTTGGAGAAATTTGAATAATCTGAATTGCAAGTTCTTTTAAGGAAGCAACCAAAGCAGCAAATTCTTTGTTTTTAGCATAAGTACTTTCTTCGAAATTCTGAACTTTTGCTTTGATGTATGGATTCTCTTGAATTAATTCTTGCAAATGAAATTTGCGTTTACCTTGAATAATTACAGTTGTGTTTCCATCAGGCATTTGCAACATTTTTACAATGTATGCTACTGTTCCCACTTTATATAAATCATCAAATGTTGGGTCCTCTATATTGGAATCTTTTTGAGCAATTACACCAATAATTTTATTGCCCTTATATGCATCTTTAATAAGCTTGATAGACTTATCTCTACCGACTGTAATTGGAATTACTACACCTGGAAATAAAACTGTATTTCGCAATGGCAGTATTGACAAAACTTCAGGCATTTCCTCCGAATTCATCAAAGCTTCATCTTCAGATGATAACAAAGGAAAAAACTCTGTATCATCGTTAATGCTATTAGAATCAAGGTTATTTATTTTAAATGGGTCGAAAATACTCATGTTAATTATATTAATTTTTAGTCATTTTGTCAGTCAAATAAGCCCTATTTAGTTTATTTGAACATACCGCTATAGTGTTTCAAAGTAAATGCCAAAAAAAATGAATTTGACTAATTGAGGGTAAAAAACTGTTTTGTTTGATTCTTTTGAAACAGGAAACTGTGCTTTTTATTTAAATAAGCTAAGTTAACCATGTTTGTTTGTGCAGGGAATAAGTCAAGAAAAAAAGTATTTTCGATTGCAAATTCCGTTGCTTTTTTATTTAAAGGGATTTCAAAATAAATAGTTAATAAATCTTTTTGCTCTTGAGTGCCAATTAATTTTATTTGCTTAATTAATTGCTGATTTATACTCACAACAAAATGATTTGTTAAATATTGCAACAGCTTTTGATTCAATAAAGGTTGATCATTACTCCATTTCACCTGCTGATGATTGGCCTGTGTTAATGCAATTTCTAAATCATCTAAAAACACATTCATGGTAATTTGAAAACACTTTTCATTATCGTTATATTCCATTTGCGTAACAGAAGTGTAAAACTTATGGGCCTTGCTAACATTTGGAATCAACAATAAATACAAAAAAACAATTGCGAAAATTCTCATCTATTATAACTTACCTTGCTGTTCTAATTGCATTAAATTAGGCTCTTTAGCCTTTTGTTGCTCTTTGAACAATTGAAACTGAGTGGGCACAATTTTAGATGGAAAATAATTATTTTTTCTGTTGATATCGGCTGTCTCTTGCAATGGGTCTAATTCAAACTGTTTCACTTTTTGTGAAGTAATTATTAGCTTGGAAACCTTTTCGTTGTTTTTTCTCCAAATTTCAGCAGGAATCCTAAGCATTTCTTTTTGCCCGTCTGCCAACTCATATTGAATAATGATTGGCATAATTAAACCTCCTACATTTTCAAATTCTAAAATATAATAATTGAGTTTTTTTGCTAACAGCTCTCTGTCTTGTGCAGACAACGATTCATTGTATTTTTTGAATTTATCTTTATCGTTTTCTGTTACGTCTAATGCATCATATTTATTATAAAAATCTGAAAGAGACGGATAATTATTCAAACGATAGTTTTTAATGCTTTCTTTATTTCTTATGGTGGAAATTGAAACCTCTTCTTCTTTTCTTTTCGCTTTTTTAGCAGTTTTTTCTATGTCCGGATTTTGAGAGTCTATGGTATATTCTGTTACATTTTTCAAGGCTATGTCACAAGCTTCTGTACTATAAAACCAACCTCTCCAAAACCAATCCAAATCCACTCCACTTGCATCTTCCATGGTTCTAAAAAAATCAGCTGGCTGAGGGTGTTTATATGCCCATCTGTTTGCATATTCTTTAAAAGCATAATCAAATAACTCACGGCCCATTACCGTTTCTCTTAATATGTTTAAAGCTGCAGCTGGCTTACCATAAGCATTGTTACCAAACTGTTGAATAGATTCAGAATTTGTCATGATCGGCTCTAAAGTTGATTGATCACTTGACATGTAAGGAATGATTGATCTGGCTTCTCCTCTGCTAGAAGGATATTGTTCTTCCCATTCTTTTTCAGCTAAATATTGACAAAAAGTATTTAAGCCTTCATCCATCCACGACCATTGTCTTTCATCGGAATTAATAATCATTGGAAAGAAATTATGTCCAACCTCGTGAATTACAACAGAGATTAATCCATATTTTGTTCTAGCACTATAAGTTCCATCCTTTTCTGGCCTAGGCCCATTGAAACAAATCATTGGGTATTCCATTCCACCAATTGGACCATTAACAGAAATTGCAACTGGATAAGCATAATCAACTGTATAACGTGAATAAACCGAAAGTGTATGCACAATGGCATGGGTCGAATATTTTCCCCATAAAGGATTACCTTCCTTTGGATAATATGACATTGCCATAATTTTATTTTTTCCAACAGATACACCCATCGCATCCCAAATAAATTTACGCGAACTTGCCCATGCAAAATCGCGTACATTTTCTGCTTCAAATACCCAAGTTTTAGTTTTAGTGGTACTGCTTGATTCATTCTTTAAAGCTTCTGCTGGTGTCACAATTAACATAGGTTCCTTAGCGGTTTTAGCTGTGTTAAATCGACTTAATTGCAATGGGCTTAATACTTGTGAAGCGTTTTGTAAAACTCCTGTTGAAGCCACAATATGGTCTGCCGGAACAGTAATAGACACTTTATAATCACCAAATTCAAGCGCAAACTCTCCAGTTCCTAAATATTGCTTGTGTTGCCATCCATCCACATCATCATACACACATAAGCGTGGAAACCATTGTGCCATTTCATAAATGTAATTTTTATCTTCTGGAAAATATTCGCAACCTCCTCTTCCTCCATTAAACTTGGTATTGTTTATTTTATTTTTCCATTTTAAATTAAATACAAACTTCTCTCCTTTAACTAATGGATTAGGCAAATCAATTCGCATCATGGTGTTCACAATTGTAAACTTCAACGCCCTACCTTGTTGGTCTTTTACATAAAGTATTTTATACCCACCTTCAAATTCATTTCGAAAAATATATTTCATCCCATCAAAACTCATATTTCCCATTTGATCTTTTGTTTCAGTCAAATAGGTCATAGAATTGGGGTCAAAAATATTTTGATCAAGCTGTAACCATAAATAAGTTAAAGCATCTGGCGAATGATTGGTATATGAAACGCTTTCCTCCCCATTTAATTCTTGTTTTTCGTCATTTAGATTAACTGAAATTGTATAGTCAACTTTTTGTTGCCAATAGGCATGTCCTGGGGCTCCAGCACCATTTCTATACTCATTGGCTGTTGGCCACCAATCTTCTAATTGATGAAATTTACTTTTATCGTAATTGTTTTGTGCCATAAGCTGAAATGGAATTAAAATTCCAAATAGCATAAAATTGCGTAATTTAATTTTCATATTATTTGATTAAAAAATATTTCTTTGAAACAACCAAAATAAAGAGACCATTGCAACTGGAATAGATATCATTTGATTTATTTTTTTTTGATTGAAAAAACCCACTTTCCCTATTAGATGAATTATTATCATAAACAGCAATAAAACCAATACTTGCCCAATTTCAACCCCAATGTTAAATGGCAACAAAGTATTCCATGGATTATATTCCATTCCCATGAACAATTCCATTAATGTTTGAGAAAAACCAATACCATGAATCAATCCAAAACATGCCACTATATAAATTTTGGCATGTTTAAATTTTATCAAGTATAAATTCTCTATACAGGTATAAAATATTGTTAATGCAATTATCCACTCGATTATTGCATTAGGTATCGTGATCCAATTTAGTATGCTAAATAACAAAGAAATGGCGTGAGCAGCAGTAAATGCTGATGCTAAAGCCAACATTTCCTTCCAATCTTTCAATTGATAAATAGCCACCAATGCCAATAAAAACAACAAATGGTCTAAACTATAAATTGAAACAATATGAAAAAAACCTTCTCTTAAAAATAGCAAAGCTTGAGCCATTAATTTAAAATAACCTTTCTGTTTTGACTACCATTCTTTGTTTCAATCTTTAAAGTATAAACACCTGAAGCATAATTTTCTATTGGAATTTGTAAATATTGCTCATTCAAAACTCCAGCATACACCACTCTACCATAAATATCAATTAGTGAAAAAGTAGCAGATAATGCTTGTGGATTCGAAATGTTCAATTGTTGATGAGCAGGATTTGGGTAAACAGAAATAGTTTGCAATTGTTGGTTTGCAATTCCAGTAAATGGTGTAATAACTACAGAATAATCTTCAATCTGACCAAATTTAATAGTGCCACATGGGTCACTAGGCACATTGCCCGCAGTTCTTCCAGAGCGAATACGCATGCGAAGTGGGGTGTTCAATACTGCATCTTTTGGAATAGCAATATTACCTTCATGTGTTTTTACCGTTAAATCGGTTTTGAATACTTCTTCGTTTGTTTCAAAAAAAGCATCATTGTTAAAATCTATAAATACTCTTGTAAATACTGATCCAGCAGTATTTGTAGTGATCGTAATTGGATAGGTTTTACCTGCTTCAACTATTGCTCTTTTACAAGTAAAATCTACATAGCCACCTTCATTTACTGCGTTTGAAGATGCATTGTTCAAATCTGAAAATACTACTTGATAAATAGAATTATTACTCAATGGATCTGCTACAATGCCTGCACATGTTGTAGGCTGTGGTTGCGTAGTATAAATTTCAATAAAATTATTTTTAACTAAAGTATCAGAACCGTTTGGATTGGTAGCAATTAATGTAACGGTGTATTTTCCATTTGCAGCATATTGATGCATTGGATTTTCTGCTACACTAGATTGTCCATCACCAAAATTCCACAGAAACGAGGTAGCTGTTCCGCTGGTATTTATAAACTGTAAATTCGAATTCAAGTCACATGCTAATTTATCTAAATAAAAATCTGCATCAGGTATTGCCGAATATTTTTTACCTACACCAACTGCATACCAAGCATTAATTGTAGCAATATACTCATCCGAACCAAATCCGTATAAGTCAATGGCTGCTTGAATTGAACCCTTTCTTGCATCGTTATAATCAGACGATGGGCTTAAATAATTCGTCAAACTTCTATAGGCAATTTTACTTGCTTTTAAATAACCTATTCCTTTTACATCAAAATTATTTCCGATGTCATTTTTTCCTGTTCCACCATCAGATAATAAATAATACCAATAATTTTGCACGCCAGAATTATTGTGTACCCCACACTGATCATTACCACCATTAGGTGTACAATTTTTAGTATTAGTCCAATTTAAACCACCATATGTATCGGGGTTTTGAAAACGATTTGGACTTGACATATCCCTAAATGTAAAGTTACCTCTCCCTATACTCCAACTCGCATTCGAATCTAAAGCATAAAATTCAATAGCAGATCCAAAAATATCTGAGAAAGATTCATTGAGTGCGCCAGATTCGCTTTCATAAATTAAACCAGCGCTAAATTCTGTAACACCATGCGTAAACTCATGACCTACTACATCTATGTAGGTTAATGGCTGGCTATTTCCATCGCCAAAAACGGTATAACTACCGTTCCAAAATGCATTGAAATAGTTTAGGTCATAATGTAAATACATTTCCATTGCTTTACCGTTATCATCAATGCTATTTCTGTTATGAATAGACTTATAAAAGTCAAATGTTTTTTCAGCTGCATAATAAGCATCGGTAGCTGCTTCATCTAAATTTGCATTGCTATTGTTCCAATAATTATCAGAATCTGTGAATGCAATGGCATTGTTTTCAAATTGTTTTTGACAATTATATGTTTTGATATTTGTTCCAGAATTAGCTCTGTTAGTTTGCGACAACTCAAATTGGAAATTGCTGACGCTGTCTGTAATAATTTGCTGTGTGCCCGTATATTTTGTTTTAGCTGTTCCTTTTGAATTGGTGGTACATAGCTTATTGATTTTCTTTAATGTTAATCCGGTTGCAGCATCAATATAAATATCTGAAATTCCCAAGGGTGCTTCGGTGTATATAGTTGATTTATATGCATAATAAAACTGTGTTACCCCTCCTTCATTTAAAGGCAAAATTACTAAATGTGTATTGGGCTGAAAAGCGCTATTTGCTTGCTTTTGTTGGTTATTAGATTTCATTTCCCATTTATAAAATTTTGCAGGCAATAAGGACTTTGAAATTTCTAATGCTTGTGCTGCGTTGATAACAGTACTGTTTAAAGGATTTATTGCAGCATGAAAATCGCCATTGATAATATGGATTTCTCCATCTTTTTCATGCACTTTAACTTGCGCAAATTCCACTGGAATTTGATCGTAATATTGTTGAAATGCATAATGATGATATGCTGTATTATTTAATACTTCTTTCTTATCCGATTGAAAAATTAAATCCTCTTTATCATTCAATCCAAAAATAGTGCTGGACCAATTATTTGAATTTAAATCAACTTTTAAGTTTTGCCCTTTTGCAAAAACCATAAATGCAGGAAAATTAGTCCTGTCATTGTAATGATATTCTGTTAATCTATATTTAAAATTCGAAGGTAGTTTCTTCGCTTCTTTTGCAGAAATTGACAAAGAAAAAAGCATCAACATGAACAATAAAAATCTTTTCATAAATAGGTTTTTAATAGGCAATATAATTAAATATGCTTAATTATAAAAGCCTAAAAAACAAAGGGAGGGCTGCTTTCACAACCCTCCCTTTTAATTAATTTATGGCTAGGCGACGTTGAAGGTGAGCTCGGTTCCGCCCTTAAACGGTTTGATTTTCAAAAACAAACTCGTTTTTCGGGGTTAACTTAAGCAGTATAGCCGCATCTTTTGCCACTTTACCCGATAAAAGCTGCTTAGATAAATCATTTAAGATTCTTTTTTGCATCACCCTTTTCAATGGTCTTGCGCCAAATTGAGGATCATAACCTAATTCCCCAAGCCAATCTAGTGCTTCGTCGCTTGCAGTTAATGTAATACCCATTTCTAATAACACTTTTTGAATTCCTTTGAATTGTATATCTACAATTTCACGTACTTCAGCTCTACTAAGCGGGGTAAACATTATTAACTCATCTATTCTATTTAAGAACTCTGGACGTATGGTTTTCTTTAAAACATCAAATACTGAAGTTTTAGTTTTGGCAATAATTTCATCTCTGTTTGTATCTGTAATCATTGCAAAATTATCTTGAATTACGTTGGCTCCTATATTAGAAGTCATAATGATGATGGTATTTTTAAAGTTCACCACACGGCCTTTATTATCTGTTAGCCTACCGTCATCTAATACTTGTAATAAAATATTGAAAACATCTGGATGCGCTTTTTCAATTTCATCTAATAAAATAACTGAAAAAGGTTTTCTTCTTACTGCTTCTGTTAATTGACCACCTTCATCGTAGCCTACATATCCCGGAGGCGCACCAATTAGCCTTGACACAGCATGTCTTTCTTGGTATTCAGACATATCTATTCTGGTCATTGAATTTTCATCATTGAATAAAAATTCTGCCAATGCCTTTGCTAATTCTGTTTTACCAACTCCAGTCGTACCTAGAAAAATAAAAGATCCAATCGGTTTTTTCTTGTCTTGCAAGCCTGCCCTACTTCTTCTAACTGCATCTGCAATTGCTTCTATGGCTTCTTTTTGGCCCACTACTCTTTGGTGTAATTCTTCTTCTAAATTCAATAATTTATCGCGCTCCGATTCAATCATTTTGTTTAATGGAATTCCTGTCCAACGAGAAACAACACCTGCTATATCTTCCGCGGTAACTTCTTCCTTCATAATTCTGGAAGTGTTTTTTTCTAATTCAATTTTTAATTGCTCTATTGCACTTTCTGCCTCTTTTATTTTACCATAACGCAATTCCGCAACTTTACCATAATCGCCAGCACGCTCTGCCTGTTCGGCTTCTAGCTTATAACGCTCCAGTAAATCTAAATGCGTTTGAATTTGATTTACCACTTGTTTTTCCGCATTCCATTTAGCCCTAAAACTATTGCGTTGCTCTGTTAAATTCGCAATCTCTTCCGAAAGTTCAGCTAACCTTTTGGTTTCACCTTCACGTTTAATTGCTGCTCTTTCAATTTCCAACTGCATAATTCTGCGCTCTATTTCATCTAATGCTTCAGGAACGGAATCCATTTCTAAACGCAATTTAGAAGCCGCTTCATCCATTAAATCTATGGCTTTGTCTGGTAAAAAACGATCTGCAATGTATCGCTGAGATAGCTCTACAGCAGCAATGATAGCCTCATCTTTGATTCTTACTTTATGGTGAATTTCGTATTTCTCTTTAAGCCCACGAAGAATACTAATGGCATCTTCCATGTCTGGTTCTTCCACCATTACCTTTTGAAATCTTCTTTCTAATGCTTTATCCTTTTCGAAATACTTTTGATATTCATTTAAAGTTGTTGCACCTATTGCACGTAATTCTCCACGAGCCAAAGCCGGTTTTAAAATATTTGCTGCATCCATTGCACCTTCCGATGCACCTGCACCAACAAGCGTATGTATTTCATCGATAAATAAAATAATTTGACCGTCGCTTTTTATTACTTCTGAAATGACTGCTTTCAAACGCTCTTCAAATTCCCCTTTATACTTTGCACCTGCAATTAGCGCACCCATATCTAATGAAAAAACCAATTTAGATTTTAAATTTTCGGGCACATCGCCATTCACAATTCGATAAGCAATACCTTCCGCAATAGCTGTCTTACCAACACCTGGCTCACCAATTAATATAGGATTGTTTTTCGTTCTACGAGATAAAATTTGAATGACTCTTCTAATTTCTTCATCTCTTCCAATTACAGGGTCTAGTTTACCAGATGAAGCTGCATCGTTTAAGTTTCTAGCATATTTTGCCAAAGATTGATAAGTTGCTTCAGCATTTTGATCCGTAATTTTTTGGTCGCCACGTAAAGCAAAAATTGCGGCCTTTAATTCTTTCTCTTGCAAACCGGCATCTTTAAGCATGGTTGCCGTTTTATCATTTCCATTTAATATGGCAAACAATAAATGATCGACTGTTATAAACTCATCTTTAAAGTCTTTTAAAAGGCTACTTGCCTTTTGAAATACATGATTGGTATCTCTAGAAAAAAATGGATCACCGCCTTGTACTTTAGGATAGGAAGCAACCAATGCGTCATTCACCTCTTGAATTCTTTGCGGATTTATGTTGAGCTTTTTAAATAAAAATTGAATGACATTTTCATCTACCGAAAACATTCCTTTTAAAACGTGAGCTGGCTCAATAGATTGTTGTTGATTTGCTTGGGCAATATCCACTGCTTTGTTAATCGCCTCTTGAGATTTAATAGTGTACTGATTAAAATTCATGTTAAACGCTGCTATTATAGCGTAACATGAATTGCTCAAATAGCAAGCCAATTGACAATACATACAAACAACTGAAATTCTGTCTGTTGAATTGCTTCTGAGACTGACTTATTTGCTGAATTAAGAAAAAAGAAATGAAATTTTGACGGAAATTTATTTTCCCCAGTTTGCTGGATCTGCTCTCCAAGACTTTAATATCTCTACATCATTTGGAGTAATAAAGCTAGATTCCAAAGCTTGATCTATTAAATCGTCGTAGTTGCTTAACGAAATAAATTTGCAATTCGCCGCTTGGAAATTTTGGTTGGCAACTTCAAATCCATAAGTAAATATAGATACCATTCCAACTACTTCACAACCTGCCGCACGCAATGCATCAACCGCTTTCAAACTGCTTTTACCAGTAGAAATTAAATCTTCTACGACTACTACTTTTTGACCTTCTTTAACTTCACCTTCAATCATATTATTCATTCCGTGTTCTTTTGGAGCCGAACGAACATATGCAAATGGTAAACCTAATTCTTGTGCAACTAAAACACCTTGTGGAATTCCTGCTGTTGCAACACCAGCAATTAAGTTTGCAGACGAAAATTCTTCGTGAATAACTTCTGCAAGTCTTTGACGAATAAAAGTTCTAACTGGTGGATAAGACAAAGTAATTCTATTATCACAGTAAATTGGAGAATTCCAACCCGAAGCCCAAGTAAATGGTTTTTGTGGTTGCAATTTGATTGCTTTGATTTGTAACAAAAATTCTGCTACTTTTAAAGAAGTTTCTCTGGTATTAAACATAGCGCAAATGTATAAAATTTATATAAATCAAAACGCCTTAGTTATTTCACAATTCGACAATTCTAGTCAAGAAGTTTTACACATTCATTCAAACAATTCTGAATCAGCTGTTTCAGGCATTTCAAAGAATGAATTAATTAACCTTAAAGGCCAAAAAAACATCATTTGTGCAAATGAAATTGAAGTTTTCAACAACATAAAAGCACAATTTAGCATTGTCAATGCTGCAGGCGGACTCATACGTAACAACAAAAATGAATACTTGTTTATTTATCGAAGAGGAAAATGGGATTTACCAAAAGGCAAACTAGACGAAGGCGAAAATTTTGAAACTGCTGCAATTCGAGAAGTAAAAGAAGAATGCGGAATAAATCAAATTGAACTAGGCGAGCTATTTCATATTAGCTATCATATTTACGAAGAAAATAAGGAATGGATTTTAAAGCAAACCAATTGGTATTTGATGAAAAGCGATGATGTTGAATTAATCCCTCAACTATCTGAAGGCATTACCGATTTAGCTTGGTTGCAAAAAGCGCAATTCGAAAAAGTTTTGCAAAATACCTATGCTTCTATTGCTGAAATTATAGAAATGTTACCTTAAATCTTGCAACATAGCTGCAATTTCTTTGGGAACAAATTGACTGATGTCTCCTCCATTTCTTAAAATATCTCGTACAATTGTTGAGCTAATTGCAGAAAATCCCGGTCTACTTAGAATAAAAACACTTTCAATTTCAGGATGCATCGATTGATTCATTTGCGAAATTGCTTTTTCGTATTCAAAATCTGCTGTGGAGCGGATGCCACGTATCATGTATTGCGCGCCAATCACCTTACAATATTCGACCGTTAATCCTTGGTACGTTGTTACTTTTATTTTAGGATTATTTTGAAAAACCAATCGCAACATTTCCTCTTTTTTATCCGCAGTAATAAAACCTTGTTTGGTATTGTTCAAACCTATACCAACGACCACTTCGTCAAACAATGGCAATGCTCTATTTAAAATATCAATATGGGCAACCGTAATTGGATCAAATGAACCTGGAAATAAAGCTATTTTTTTCATAAGTATTAGGCATTTATTTTAAAAAAAGAAAAACTTGACGAACCATAACTTCTGGTATATTGATACCCTTTTCCATGGCTAATATTTTGCAAACTGGCATGTTCAATAATTAAAAATCCTTGCGCAGTTAAAATTTGCTGCTCCATCACTAGGTCAGCAATTTCAGCTATCCTAGGCATATCATATGGCGGGTCTGCAAAAATAATATCATATTGATTGTGTTCTGATTTTATAAAACTAAAAACGTCATCAACTATTAAATTTGCGTTTTCAAATTTCAATTTCTGAAAAGTTTCTTTAATAAATCTAACACATTTAATGTGCTTATCTACAACAGTTATTTGATGACAACCTCGTGAAACAAATTCATAACTCATATTACCTGTACCCGCAAATAAATCTAGAATGTTTAGTGCTTCAAAATCAAAGCTGTTTACCAATATATTAAACAGCGCTTCTTTCGCTTGATCGGTAGTTGGCCTTACAGGTAAATTTGCAGGAGCTTGAATACGCGTCCCTCTCCATTTGCCACTAATTATTCGCATAAACGAGCGGTGAATAAAGTTAAAAATGGCGGGTAAATCTGCTCCTCTTCCATCCTTATTGCATATTTAGAACGTATATCTAATGGCGCTAAATGAACTACTGAAAAGTACTTTTTAATCATTTCGAATTCAGGAGAATTCGGGGTAACATTTCCAGATAAATTCAAATATAATTGCGTTGGATTTAAATTAAATTGCTCCGCTATAAACAAAGGATAGTATACTAAATCTTCTAAGGTCTGGTACGTAAAAGTATTATAAAGAAATAGTTTGCCATTATTAATTAAACAAAGTTCTAATGCTCCTTCATGTAAAACTAAGTGAAGCATTGGTTCTGTATGGTTTTTAGCAAGTTCTAAACTATAAGAAATCGTACTTGCTGCAGAATGAATAAATTCAACTTGCGGAAAACGATTTTTTACAACTGCTACTATTTCTTTTTGCATTGCAAAAGACAACAAGGCATCTACTCCTTTAATTGTATTGGTTAAGCAAACATGATTAAATGATAAATTTACATTGAAACCCAAAGCAGTTTCTGGATCAAGCGACACCCCATTCATTATTGGAATTAAAGTGTGTTCTGGACTTGATACCATACACCTCACTTTAGTATATGGCCTCTTCAAGAAATCTGTTTTATCGAAAATTTCTTGAAGTGTTTCTAACTTGCCGTCATAACTAAACGCAGCTTGCATCACAAACTTCTCGCGTACATTACTGTAGGCTACCGCACGAAAAAAACTTCCATCTAATTGCAAGAATAAATGATAAGGCGTTTTTGTATCGAAATAAAAACTCTCATCAACTCTTTCTGCTTTTTCAACCTTATGTAACAATCCGTTCATTATCACAAATGTATTATTTTATAAAGATTTGCAGAAAATTAAAATGATTTTGATAAATTTCTGCCTAAGTTTATGCCGTGAACCAGTTATTTGAACAGCTTTTCAAACATCAACCCAGCGCCGATCAGGTTAATTTATTTACGCAATTAGACCGCTTTCTTAAATCTGAAGCGCCCAATGCTGTTTTTGTTTTAAGAGGATATGCCGGAACAGGAAAAACTACCTCCATGAGTGTTTTGGTGAAATTATTACCTAAATACAACATAAAACCAATTTTACTTGCCCCAACTGGAAGAGCCGCAAAGGTTTTGGGGAATTATGCTAAAAAACCTGCATTCACAATTCATAAAAAAATATATCGAAAAAAAAGTGCTGTAGAATTGGGCAGTGGTTTTAGTCTATCAAAAAACACCCACCAAGACACCTTGTTTATCGTTGATGAATCTTCTATGATACCTGGTACCGTTCAAGATGGTCAATATTTTGGAAGCAATAGTTTACTAGCAGATTTAATCAAATACGTTTACGAATCGAATAGCAATTGCAAAATAATTTTCCTTGGAGATACGGCTCAATTACCTCCTGTTGGAGCTAGCGAAAGCCCTGCTTTGAATCCGAGTTATTTACAAAGCCATTTTGGTCTAAAGGTTTTTGGCGCAGAACTCAAAGAAGTATTAAGGCAAGAGAAAAAATCTGGAATATTAGAAAATGCAACTGCATTGAGACAGCAATTACTCAGTGATGATATTCGTAAACCTACCCTTCATGTTAAAAATTTCAAAGACTTTTTTTACATCACAGGTGAGAAATTAGTAGACGGAATTAACTATGCCTATGACCATTTTGGCATGGATGAAACCCTTGTCATATGCAGGTCTAACAAGAATGCAAATTTATACAACCAGCAAATTAGAGCTAGAATTTTATTCAGAGAAGAATTTATTTCTAGTGGCGATTTTCTAATGGTTGTCAAGAATAATTATCATTGGTTACCAGAAACAACCGATGCCGCTTTTATTGCCAATGGTGAAATTGTAAAAGTTATTCGCATTCGCAATGAACAAGAAATGCATGGTCTTCGATTTGCTGATGCTAGTTTACAATTGGTCGATTTTCCTGACCAACCCATTATTACCGCTAAAATTATATTAGACACCCTCGATTCTGATAGCCCAGCGTTAAGTAAAGATCAACAACAACATTTATATGAACAGGTGTCTTTAGATTATGCCGATGTCAAAAACAAAGCAGAACGCTTAGCTAAAATTAAGACTGATCCATTCTATAATGCACTACAGGTTAAGTTCTCCTATGCGGTAACTTGCCATAAATCGCAGGGTGGGCAATGGAAAGCTGTTTTCGTGGACCAAGGATATTTAACAGACGAATTAGTGAATAAGGAATTTATTAGGTGGCTATATACAGCCATTACCAGGGCATCTTCTCAGTTGTTTTTAGTAAATTTCAACAAAGATTTCATTGCAGATTTACCAAAAGATAATTTTTAAACCATAAAATAATTAACTTCGTTTGTCGTTTCCTATTTGAATTTATGCGCAACTTAAAACTGCTTTTTATTGGATTACTCATGATTACTGCTTTGCCGTTAATTGCGCAAACCGGTGGTTATGGTACACATAAATTCTTAACCCTCCCAAATTCAGCTAGGGTTACAGCATTGGGCGGTTATTGCATTGCAAGTATAGATGCAGACTTAAATAATGTAGTTCAAAACCCTGCATTGCTAAATGCAAAAATGAACAATAGGTATGCATTTAATAGTTGTAACTATTTTGGCGACATCAGCTATGGTTACCTTGGAACAGCTTTCTCACTTCAGGAATACGGTAATTTTGGAATAGGAATTCAATACATTGACTATGGCAATTTTGAAATGACCAATGAGTTTGGTGACGAGTTAGGTAATTTCAATGCCAAAGAAAATTCACTGAATTTTAGCTATGCCAATAGTCATAAGCAATTTAGTTATGGCGCAACTGCAAAAGCAGTATTTAGTCAATTAGCCGAATATGATGCACGCGCTGTGTTATTAGATTTAGGCGGCACTTACGCCGATACCATCAATGGATTTACTGCTTCATTTGTACTTAAAAATATAGGCTCGCAAACCAATTCATTTACAAATGAAAATGAATCAATGCCTTTTGAAGCATTGTTCGGAGTTTCTAAAAAACTGGCACATGCTCCGTTTCGATTTTCACTTACCTTACACGATCTGCAACAATTTGACTTAACGTATTTAGATCCAAACCAACGTACGACACAAATTGATTTAGCTACAGGTCTTCCCATCGCGCAAAAATTTTCGCTTACCGATAAACTCATGAGACATGTTGCATTAGGTACAGAAATTATTTTTTCTGAAAACATGCAATTTAGGGTTGGTTACAATCATCAAAAGCGAAAAGAGCTTGGATTAGAAACTAGAATGTCTACTGTTGGTTTTTCTTGGGGATTTGGCATGAAGATTAGTAAGATTAGGTTCAATTACGGCAGTGCGAATAATCATTTGGCTGGCTATACAAACATGGTTAGTGTCATTATTAACCCGAACGACTTCAAAAAGAAAAAATAAAATCCAGCGGATATTTTCCCTAAATTTGCCTTACCATGGTGCCAAACACTTTTATAAATATTGCTATTGACGGCTATTCTTCTTGTGGCAAAAGCACCATTGCAAAAGCTTTAGCTAAAGAAATTGGATTTACCTATATCGACTCTGGTGCAATGTACCGTTGCGTTACCCTCTTTTTCATTCAATACAATATTGATTTAACAGATGAGCAAGCTATATCAGCTGCTTTAGAGAAAATTGAACTTGATGTTAATGAAACCGAATTCCTTTTAAATGGCAAAGATGTTTCAAATGAAATTCGCAATATGCAAATTTCACAATTAGTGAGTAAAGTTGCAGCAATCAAATTAGTTAGAACCAAAATGGTAGCCATTCAACAAGCCGTAGGTAATAGCAAAAACGTGGTAATGGACGGTAGAGATATCGGAACTGCAGTTTTTCCCAAGGCACAATTGAAGATTTTCATGACTGCCGAACCTGAAATTCGTGCTAAAAGAAGGTATGATGAGTTAATGGCCAAATCTGAAAATGTAAGTCTTGCAGAAATAGCAGAGAATATCAGCATGCGCGATTACGAAGATACTCATCGTTCTGAAAGTCCATTAAGACAAGCTGAAGATGCCATCGTATTAGATAATTCTAATTTAAACCCTACTGAGCAATTAAATTTTGTCAAAGATTTGCTCAGCAGTAGGCAATTAATAGCCCTTTAAACGCGCTAAAAGCGGTTTTCTTAAAAAAATAGTTTTTTAGCTCTAACACAGCATTTTAATCAAAAACACAAGCATTTTCCATATTTGTTATTCAGATATTAATTTCTATCTTTGGCCCTCCTGCAAATCACAGGAAAAGGAGAAAAAAACTTAATGGCAAAAAAACAAATCACAGACCAAGAATTACTAGCATCACAAGCGAATGCTGAATTCGTAAACAGAAACACTGAAGAAACAGTGATTGAATCAGAAGCTGATTCTCTATCGCTTGAAGAAATTAAATCAAAAGCCATCATCCACAACAGCAATGATTTCGATTGGGATATGGACAACAAAAAACTAGGTGGTTACTCAGATGCTGAAAGAGCTAAATTAGAAGTTCTTTACACCACTACACTTAGTTCAATCAACAAAGGAGAAATCATCTCTGGAACTGTTGTATCAATGAACACTAAAGACGTTGTATTAAACATTGGATTTAAATCTGATGGTATGGTACCTCTTTCTGAATTCCGTGACACACCAGGTTTAAAATTAGGTGATGTTGTAGAAGTTTTCGTTGAAGATCAAGAAGACAAAAATGGTCAATTAATTTTATCTCGTAAAAGAGCTAAAACACAAAGATCATGGGATAATATCAACACTGCATTAGAAAATGACGCAATCATTAATGGTTTTGTGAAGAGCAGAACTAAAGGTGGTTTAATCGTTGACATTGACGGTGTAGAAGCATTTTTACCTGGTTCACAAATTGACATCAAACCAATTCGTGACTACGATATTTATGTAGGAAAAACAATGGAATTCAAAGTAGTTAAAATTAACCAAGAATTCCGTAACGTAGTTGTTTCTCATAAAGTATTAATCGAAGACGATTTAGAAAGTCAAAAATTTGACATCATTTCTAAATTAGAAAAAGGTCAAGTATTAGAAGGAACAGTTAAAAACATTACTGCATTCGGTGTATTCATCGACTTAGGTGGTGTTGACGGTTTATTACATATTACTGATATTTCTTGGGGTCGCATAGAGCATCCAGAAGAAGTATTGAAATTAGATCAAAAAATTAACGTAGTAGTTTTAGATTTTGATGACGAGAAAAAACGTATCGCATTAGGTTTAAAACAATTAACTCCACACCCTTGGGAATCTTTAGATACCAAAATTGAAGTTGGTTCTAAAGTGAAAGGTAAAATCGTAACTGTTGCAGATTACGGTGCTTTCTTAGAAATCATCCCAGGTGTTGAAGGATTAATCCACGTATCTGAAATGTCATGGTCACAACATTTACGTTCTCCTCAAGAGTTCATGAAAGTTGGTGACGAAATGGAAGCAGTTATTTTAACGCTTGATCGTGACGAAAGAAAAATGTCATTAGGTATTAAACAATTAACTCCTGATCCTTGGGTTGGAGTAGCAGATCGTTATCCAGTTGGAAGCAAACAAAATGCTGTTGTTAAAAACATGACTAACTTTGGTGTGTTTGTTGAAATCGAAGAAGGTATCGACGGTTTAATTCACATCTCTGACTTATCATGGTCTAAAAAAGTAAATCACCCACACGAATTCACTAAAGTTGGTGACAAACTAGATGTTGTTGTTTTAGAGGTTAACGCTGAAGAACGCAAATTAAGTTTAGGTCACAAACAATTAGAAGAGAATCCTTGGGAAACTTTCGAAACCATTTTCACCTTAGATTCAATTCATCAAGGTACAATTGTAAAAGTTACCGATAAAGGTGCTGTTATAACTTTACCTTACGGTGTAGAAGGATTTGCTCCTACTAAACACTTGATGAAAGAAGACGGTAAAATGGCTACAAACGAAGAAGTGTTAGATTTCAAAATCATTGAATTCAACAAAGATTCTAAACGTATTGTAGTTTCACATGCTAAACTTCATGAAGAAGCAAAAGCAGAAGCGAAAGCAGAAGAAACCGATAAAAAGAAAAAAGAAGCTAAAGCAGCCTCTAGCGCAGTTAAAAAAGTGAAAGATTCAGTAGAAAAAACCACTTTAGGCGATTTAGGTGTATTAGCTAACTTAAAATCTTCATTAGAAACATCTGAAAAAGGCACTCAAGCTAAGAAAGATGCGGAAGATGCAGCAGAATAAGTAGCATTCAGCTATTCTTTAAAAACCCCTCGATTTCGAGGGGTTTTTTTTTGCTTGAATTTTTGCTTCAATATCTGAGTAAAAACGTATATTTGGCAAATCAAATTCCAAATGAAAGAGGGCATCATATTAGGAAATCCTAAATTTGACATCACCATACAACGCCTTTGTCATCAATTAATTGAAAATCACAACGATTTTTCTAACTCTGTATTAATTGGTTTACAACCCAGAGGAATTTATTTAGCCAAAAGAATTCAAGCACATTTACAAAAATTACTTCCTAAAAAGACCATTCATTTAGGTCAATTAGACGTAACCTTTTTCAGAGATGACTTCAGACATCGTGAAAGCCCATTGGTGCCAAATGCAACCCAAATAGACTTTATCATTGAGAATAAAAAAGTCATTTTAATTGATGACGTTTTATTTACTGGCAGAACCATACGTGCTGGAATGGACGCAATGCTTGCCTTTGGAAGACCATCTAAAGTTGAACTACTCGTTTTAATTGATAGAAGATATACCAGACATTTGCCAATTGAACCAGATTATGTTGGTCATGCAATCGACTCCATCTCTTCAGAAAAAGTAATCGTGAAATGGAAAGAAACAGAAGGGAAAGATGAAGTGGTATTGATTTCTGAAAATAATTTAACCAAACAAAAGACGCAAAAATAATATGCAAAAATTGAGTGTTCGCCATTTATTAGGAATCAAAGGATTGACTCAAAATGATATCAAATTGATTTTTGAAACCGCGGACAATTTCAAAACGGTTATCAATAGACCTATTAAAAAGGTTCCCTCTCTTCGAGATACAACCATTGCAAATATTTTCTTCGAGAATTCTACCCGTACCAAACTGTCATTTGAATTAGCACAAAAAAGACTCTCTGCAGATGTAGTCAATTTTGCAGCAGCAACATCATCTGTAAGCAAAGGAGAAACACTCATCGATACGGTCAACAATATATTAGCCATGAAGGTGGATATGGTGGTCATGAGACATCCAAATCCGGGTGCGGCTATATTCCTATCAAAACACATTCAAGTACCCATTATCAATGCCGGTGATGGCGCGCACGAACATCCGACTCAAGCCCTACTCGATGCTTATTCTATTAGAGAAAAACTTGGTGATGTTAAAGGGAAAAAAGTTGTCATAGTTGGAGACATCATGCACTCAAGAGTAGCCCTTTCAAACATCTTATGCTTGAAATTATTAGGTGCCGAGGTTAAAGTATGCGGACCAACAACGCTTATTCCAAAATACATTGAAACATTGGGTGTAACGGTTGAACACAATTTGAAAAAGGCCTTAGCCTGGTGCGATGTTGCCAATATGTTAAGAATACAATTAGAACGACAAGACATCAAATACTTTCCAAGCTTAAGAGAATACACCATGATGCATGGTTTAAACAAAGAGCTATTAGATTCACTGCCAAAAGATATTGTAGTAATGCACCCTGGTCCAATCAACAGAGGGGTCGAAATCTCGAGCGACGTAGCTGATTCAAAACAATCTATCATCTTAGATCAAGTGGAAAATGGAGTTGCAGTTCGAATGGCCGTTCTATATTTGTTAGCAGGTCAACAAGGCGCTTAATTTTTCCTCATTTTTTTCTCAAAAAAAACACTCTTTTAAGGCTAGAATCTATTATATTGCATGCTTTTAGCCAATATGAAAAGAATTCGTCAAACCTTAATACTTAGTATATTTTTATTTGTAAACACTGCAGTTTTTGCTCAATATGCAGAAATCAGAGGTTTTGTTTATGATAAAAAATCTGGTGAGCCAATCATCTTTACAAAAGTATTTTTAGAAGGAACCAGCATTGGAAATGCAACCGATGTAAATGGTTTTTATAACCTTAGTAAAATTAATCCGGGTACCTATATTTTAAGCAGCACAGGTGTCGGTTTTGATACTGTAAAAACCAAAATTACTTTAAGGGCAGGTGGAAGAATTACACAAAATATTTATTTAACTCAAAAGTCTGTTGATATAAAAACAGTTGATATTACTGCAGATAAAACAGAAAGTTTAACAGAAACGAAAGTTTCAGTTGCAAAAGTTACGCCAAAACAAATCAATAGAATTCCTTCTGTTGGTGGCGAACCAGATTTAGCACAATACTTGCAAATACTACCGGGCGTTGTATTTACAGGCGACCAGGGTGGTCAATTGTATATTCGTGGTGGCTCCCCTATTCAAAACAAAGTATTATTAGATGGAATGATTGTATATAATCCATTTCACTCAATCGGTTTGTTTTCAGTTTTCGAAACGGATATTATTAGAAATGCGGATGTATATACTGGAGGTTTTGGTGCGGAATATGGCGGAAGAATTTCTGCAGTAATGGACATTACAACCAGAGATGGTAACAAGCAAAAATTGACGGGCAAAATTGGTAGTAATCCTTTCACTAGTAAAATATTATTAGAAGGACCATTAAGTAAATACGAAGAAGGTAAATCTACTTCCTCTTTTATATTATCTGGAAGAACATCTTATTTAGAACATACCGCAAAAAATATTTACAGCTATGTTGATACTGCAGGCTTGCCTTATAACTTCACCGACTTATATGGTAAACTTTCTTTCAATGGCACCAACGGCAGTAAGTTGAACCTTTTTGGATTTAAATTTACCGATCAGGTGAATTACAAAGCACCAGCTGCAATAGCTTGGAATAGCACAGGTTTTGGCGGAAGCTTTGTCGTAATCCCTGGTTCTTCTTCTGTTTTAATTGACGGTTCATTTGCCTATTCTGGCTATGACATCAGCATGAAAGAATTAACAAGCAAACCTCGTTTTAGTAAAATTAATGGCTTCAATGCAGGTTTAAATTTCACTTATTTTGTTGGCAAAGATGAAATGAAATATGGAATTGAAATGTTAGGTTTTCAAACAGATTTTCAATTTACCAACGCAGCAAATACCGTAATTAAGCAAGAACAATTTACATCTGAAATTGCTGCATTTACAAAATACAAGCATGCAACCAACCGTTTAATTTTAGAACCTAGTCTTCGTGCACATTACTATGCCTCATTAGCTGAAATGTCTATTGAACCTAGGTTTAGCGCTAAATACATCATTACTGAATTCATTAGATTTAAATTAGCTTCTGGTTTCTTTAGTCAAAATTTATTGAGTGCAAGTTCAGATAGAGACATTGTAAATTTATTCTATGGATTTTTATCTGGACCAGAAGATGCGCCAAAAACATTTAGAGGAAAACCCGTAACTAGTAAGCTGCAAAAAGCCAGACACATCATTGCTGGTTTTGAATTTGATGTAACCAATAGATTTCAAATAAATGTGGAAGGCTACATTAAAAAGTTTGATCAACTAACCAATATTAACCGTGATAAAATTTATCCAAACACGGATGAGTATAAAGACAAACCTGCTTATCAAAGAGAAAATTATATTATTGAAGATGGTGTAGCAAAAGGGATTGATTTTACTTTTAAATACGAGAAACAAAACTTGTATTTATGGGCAACCTATTCGTTAGGATATGTAAGCAGATATGATGGCATTAGAAATTACAATCCACATTACGACAGAAGACATAATGTGAATATTGTAAGTACCTATGCATTTGGAAAGAAACATACTTGGGAAGTAGATTGCCGCTGGAACTTAGGTTCGGGCTTCCCGTTCACACAAACCCAAGGATTTTACGAGAAAATTTTATTTGAAAATATCAATAGTTCTTATACAGAACAAAATGGTCAGTTAGGTGTTATATACGGACAACTGAATTTAGGAAGATTACCTTGGTACCATCGCCTAGATATATCTGTTAAAAAGAAATGGGAGTTTACTAAAAATAATGTTTTAGAAACTACATTGGGCGTAACGAATGTTTATGACCGTAACAACTTGTTTTATTTTGACAGAATATCATATGCAAAAAAATACCAATTACCATTCTTACCTAGTTTTGGTATAACGATGACATTCTAATAATGAAAAATATTATTCCGTTATTTTTATTCATCCTAATGTTAGGCTGCACGCCTAACACTTCAACTGTAAAGGCAAATAAAATGGAAGAACAAATAACAGCTAAAACTACTGATACTGCTACATTTGGAGCAGGGTGTTTTTGGTGTGTAGAAGCAATTTTTCAACAATTAAACGGAGTGATTGCTGTTAAGTCTGGCTACGAAGGTGGGTTGCGCGAAAATCCGAGCTACGAGCAAGTTTGTTCAGGTGCAACTGGCCATGCAGAAGTTTGCCAAATTATTTTTGACCCAAAAAAAATAAATTACAAAACTTTATTACAAGCATTTTGGGAAAGCCACGACCCTACTACTTTAAATAGACAAGGAGCAGATGTTGGAACGCAATACCGTTCAGTAATTTTTTACCATTCGGCAGCACAAAAAGAAATCGCCGAATTTTACAAAAACGAATTGAACAACAGTAAAGCCTTTGACAAAGAAATTGTCACAGAAATATCTCCAGCCCAAACTTTTTACGAAGCTGAAAAATACCACCAGAACTACTACAATCAGAATGCAGATCAGCCTTATTGCCAATTTGTAATTCGTCCTAAACTAGCAAAGTTCCAAAAAGCATTCGAAGCACAAATAGCCAAATAAAGGCTTTTTTATCGTTTTTCGAACAAGATTTAAGCCCTAAAAAAACAGCTAACTATCTGAAATTTAATAGTTTAATCCTGATTTTAAGTTGATTTTGAATAATAAACACCATAATTGGTTTGATTATTCGGCTAAAGGGAGTATTTTTGCAATCCTTGAAAATTTAATTTAAACATAAATCAAGAAAACCTTATGGATTTTTTACAAAGCAATTTAATTTATTTTATTCCCGCGTTAGGCGTTATTGGCCTAATCGTTATGGCAATTAAAAGCGCATGGGTATCTAAACAAGATGCTGGTGATGCGAAAATGACCGAATTAGCTGGTTATATTGCCGATGGTGCTATGGCTTTCTTAAAAGCTGAATGGAAGGTGTTGAGTATTTTCGTAGTATTTGCTGCGGCTTTATTAGCTTACTCAGGTACAATCCACGAAGTAAATGGGTTAACCATTCATTCAAGCTGGATTATTTCAATCTCGTTTATTATTGGTGCTGTATTTTCAGCAACCGCAGGTTATATTGGTATGAAAGTAGCTACTAAAGCTAACGTTCGTACTACACAAGCTGCTCGTACAAGTTTAAAACAAGCATTAAAAGTTTCATTTACAGGCGGAACAGTGATGGGCTTAGGTGTTGCTGGTTTAGCAATCTTAGGTTTAGGTGGTTTGTTCATTGTATTCTTGAATATGTTTAACGTTTTTGGCCCAGAAGGCTTAAATACGGATCATATGAAAACCGCAATTGAAGTATTAACAGGTTTTTCTTTAGGAGCTGAATCAATCGCTTTATTTGCTCGTGTTGGTGGTGGTATTTATACTAAAGCTGCTGACGTAGGTGCTGACTTAGTTGGTAAAGTTGAAGCAGGTATTCCTGAAGATGACGTTCGTAATCCTGCAACTATTGCAGATAACGTAGGTGATAACGTAGGTGACGTTGCTGGTATGGGTGCCGATTTATTCGGATCATATGTTGCAACAATTTTAGCTACGATGGTATTGGGTCAAGAAATTGATGCATCTGGAGATAAATTTGGTGGTATGTCTCCAATTTTATTACCAATGATTATTTGTGGATTAGGTATTTTATTTTCAATTGTTGGAACTTGGTTTGTAACAATTAAAGATGAAAAATCTAACGTACAAAATGCATTAAACATCGGTAACTGGTCTTCTATGTTATTGACTGTTGCTGCATCTTTCTTTATTGTAAACTGGATGTTGCCAGAAACTTTAAACTTAAGAGGTTATGAGTTTTCTAAATTAAATGTATTCTATGCAATTGTTGTAGGTACTTTAGTTGGTGCTATCATGAGTATCGTTACAGAATATTACACCGCAATGGGTAAAGCACCTGTAATGTCTATCATTCAACAATCTTCTACTGGTCACGCAACCAATATCATTGGTGGTTTGTCAGTAGGTATGAAATCAACTGTTATTCCAATTTTAACATTGGCTGGTGGTATCATGGCTTCGTATTATTTCGCAGGTTTATATGGAGTTGCAATTGCAGCTGCTGGTATGATGGCGACAACTGCAATGCAATTAGCAATTGATGCTTTTGGACCAATTGCAGATAACGCAGGTGGTATTGCTGAAATGAGTCAATTACCTCCAGAAGTTCGTGAGCGTACAGATAATTTAGATGCCGTAGGTAACACTACAGCAGCTACAGGTAAAGGTTTTGCCATTGCTTCTGCTGCATTAACTTCATTGGCTTTATTTGCTGCCTTTGTAGGTATAGCTGGAATCGATGCAATTGATATTTATAAAGCAAATGTATTAGCTGGTTTATTTGTAGGTGGTATGATTCCATTTATATTTTCTGCATTGTGTATTCAAGCAGTTGGTAAAGCAGCAATGGATATGGTACAAGAAGTTCGTCGTCAGTTCAGAGAGATTCCTGGAATTATGGAATACAAAGCAAAACCTGAATACGAAAAATGTGTAGCTATTTCTACTAAAGCATCTATCCGTGAAATGATGATGCCAGGTGCAATTGCATTGATCACTCCTATTATTGTTGGTTTTGTTTTTGGACCTGAAGTATTAGGTGGTTTATTAGCAGGTGTTACTGTTTCTGGTGTATTGATGGGAATCTTCCAATCGAATGCTGGTGGTGCTTGGGATAATGCTAAAAAATCTTTTGAAAAAGGAGTAATGATCAATAGTGAAATGTATTACAAAAAATCAGAACCACATAAGGCTTCTGTAACTGGTGATACTGTAGGTGATCCATTTAAAGATACTTCTGGACCTTCGATGAATATTTTAATTAAATTAATGTCGATTGTTTCATTGGTAATTGCACCTTACATTTCAGTAGGAAATGCAGAAAGCAAAGCTATGAATTGCCATAACCAAACAGAAATGTGCGCAGGCATGGATTCTGTAGATATGGGTAATTGCGATTTATCAAAATGCATGAGCATGACTACAGAAGAATGTGCTACATATTGCGATAGTATGAAATGTACACCAGCACAAAAAGAAGCTTGTATCAAAATGATTGAAGCACACAAAGGTGTAAACATGTCTTCTTGTGAAGGTAAATCAGAAGATTGCAAAGACAAAGCGAATTGCAAAGACAAAGCAAATTGCGAAAGCAAAAGCGAAGCTTGCAAATCAGCATGTAAAAAGTAATTATCATTCAAGCATATAAAAAAAGGAGAGCCACTAGCTCTCCTTTTTTGTTTGGATCAAACTCTATTTACCGCATCTTGTTGATTAAAATGGCATTTTTCACTATGTATTTTGCTTAAAATTAATTAGGTTTGAAAATAGATCAATTAAATCTTTATGAAATATACTAAATCAATAGAGAAATTATTAAAAGAAGCCAATACAACAGGAGAAGGTACGCTTAAGCGTACACTTGGGAGTTGGAATTTAATCGCACTTGGTATTGGTGCAATTATTGGAGCTGGATTATTTGTTAGAACAGCTGCTGCTGCCGGTGAAGCCGCAGGTGCTGCAGTAACCTTATCATTTATTGTAGCTGCCGTAGGTTGCGCATTTGCAGGTTTGTGTTATGCAGAATTTGCAGCAATGATTCCTATTGCTGGAAGTGCATATACTTACGCTTATACCACCATGGGAGAATTAGTTGCATGGATTATTGGTTGGGCTTTAATTATGGAGTATGCATTAGGTGCCGCAACAGTTTCTATTGCATGGAGTGAATATTTAAATAAATTATTGGGAGGTGCAATCCCCTATCAATGGTCGCATTCTCCTTTTGAATCTTTGAATGGCGTTTCTGGTATCATCAATTTACCTGCATTGGTAATTCTACTGGTGCTAACAATGGTATTGATTAGAGGTACACAAGAATCTGCTAAATTAAATGGCATCATTGTATTTATCAAAGTAGCGATTGTACTTTTATTCATTGCATTAGGATGGCAATTTATCAAACCTGAAAACCATACACCATATATGATTCCTCAAGGAACTCCTGGACATGAAGGATTCTTCAAATGGGGCTGGGGCGGTGTATTAGGCGGCGCGGCAATTGTGTTCTTTGCTTTTATTGGTTTTGATGCGGTATCTACGGCAGCACAAGAAGCAAAAAATCCTAAGAAAGATATGCCCATTGGAATTTTAGGCTCACTTGTTATTTGTACCATATTATACATTTTATTTTCACACGTTTTAACTGGTGTTGCAAATTGGAATGAATTTGCTGATCCAGCAAAAGGAAAAGAAGCATCTGTTGCTTACGCTATTTCTACTTACATGAGTGGATACAGCTGGCTTGCAACTGGCGTAACCATTGCTATTCTTGCAGGATTTTCATCTGTAATTTTAGTAATGTTATTAGGTCAATCTCGTGTATTTTATACCATGTCTAAAGATGGTTTATTGCCAAAAGTATTTTCAGAATTACACCCTAAATACAGCACACCACATAAGAGTAATATGATTCTATTTATATTGGTTGGTTTATTTGCTGCTTTTGTACCTGGAAGCGTTGCAGGCGATTTAACTTCATTCGGAACGCTATTGGCATTTGTGTTAGTGAGTGCCGGTATCTGGATTTTGAGAGTAAAAAGCCCAGAAATTGAGCGCCCATTTAGAACACCATTAGTACCCTTAGTTCCAATTTTAGGAATTATTGTTTGTGGTGGAATGATTGTTGCACTGGACTACACTACACTTAAAGTAGCAGCCATTTGGATGCTTATCGGAATTGTAATCTACTATGCTTATAGTAAAAATCATAGTAAAATTCGTAACCCTGAAAAATAATTAAAAAAATTAATATTGATAAAAGGCCAGTACATTTAAATTTGAATACTGGCCTTTTTTTTAATCCAATAACTCATGAAAAACGCCATAATGCATTACTTCAACTACAAAGAAATAATTTCTGTAACCATGATTTTATTTGCAATTATTGATATTGTAGGTGCCATCCCAATTATAATTCAACTCAGAAAAAAAGCTGGACATATTCAATCAGAAAAGGCTTCTATAGTAGCGAGTATTTTAATGGTTTTGTTTTTATTCTTAGGAGAACAACTACTTGCAATTATTGGATTAGACGTTAAATCATTTGCCATTGCTGGTTCATTGGTAATCTTCATTATCGCTTTAGAAATGATTTTAGGTGTCAATTTCTTTAAAGATGAAATTCCAGATTCAGTTTCAATTGTACCATTGGCCTTCCCTATTATTGCAGGAGCCGGCACCATGACTACCCTTTTGTCTTTAAAAAGTGAATACCAAACACAGAATATAATTTTTGGTATCCTCATCAATATGATATTTGTATATGCTGTTTTAAAAAATACCTTAAGGCTGGAAAACCTGTTAGGAAAGACCGGTTTAAATATTTTAAGAAAAGCATTTGGAATTATCTTACTTGCTATTGCAATCAAGCTTTTCAGACATAATACAGGACTTTAATTAAGCTTAAAAGACACGCAAATCTGTTGTAGAAATTTTAAATTTTCTATACCTTCGTACATCATTTGAAAAAACACTATGGGAAGAGCATTCGAATTTCGTAAAGAACGCAAAATGAAACGTTGGGGTAAAATGGCTAAAACATTTACCCGAATTGGTAAAGATATTGTGATGGCTGTTAAAGCTGGCGGTCCAAATCCGGAAACAAATGCAAGACTTCGTGTAGTTATTCAAAATGGTAAAGGTGCCAACATGCCAAAAGACCGAATTGAATCGGCAATTAAACGCGCATCATCAAAAGACGAAAAAGATTACGAAGAAATTGTATATGAAGGCTACGCGCCATATGGTGTTGCTATTTTGGTTGAAACTTCAACCGATAACATCAATAGAACGGTGGCGAATGTTAGAAGTTATTTCACAAAATTTAACGGAAGCTTAGGAACATCTGGTTCATTAAATTTTGTATTCGAACGCAAGGCTGTATTCAGAATTAGTGCGGAAGGTTTAGATCCAGATGAAATGGAATTAGAATTTATAGACTACGGTGCGGAAGAAATTGAAATAGATGAAAACGAAATTGTAATCTATACTGCATTTGAAGAATTTGGACAAATGCAAAAAGTATTAGAAGAAAAAGGAATCAATATCATCAGTTCAGAATTACAAAGATTTCCATTAAGCACTGTTGAAGTAAATGAAGAACAACGTGCTGAAATTGAAAAATTAATTGATAAAATGGACGAGGACGATGATGTGAATGAGGTTTACCACAATATGGCCTAAAGCTTTATTAGACGAGCCACAAACATTGTATCTGCTTTTTGCTCATATCCTTTAATCAATTCCATCTTTTCTAACTTAACAGGAAGGTTTGCTAAAAAATAAGCAATTGCTTCTTCGTTTTCTTCTTTAAAAACGGAACAAGTGATATAAATTAAAGGCTGACCCACTTTCAAAAACTGAATGGCATTTTCAGCTATGGTCCTTTGCAAATTCATAAAATAAACAATTTTCTCTTCTTTAAATTGTGTTAACATTTCAGGAGTTCTGGCCCAAGTACCCGAACCCGAACAGGGAGCGTCTAAAATTATTCCATCAAAACTTTCTTTTTCAAAAGCATTAATTTCCGCAAGCAAATCTATTTCTCTGCGACGAAAATTTCGAATGCCCGCCTGCTGAAATCTTACTTCTAAATTTTGTAAAATAGATGCCCTATTGTCTGAAGCTAATATAGCTACACTCGGTTCTAATTCATGAAGCAACAAACTCTTCCCTCCACTTGCTGCACAGCAATCCCACCATTGTTCATTTGGTTTGGGTTGAAAATAATTCGCAGTATATTGTGAAGATTGATCTTGTACATCAAACAAATAATCTGTGTTATTTAATTTTGTTGCATTTGGCAAACGATAACAATTGTTATTTTTTTCAAAACTAATTTGATTTTCATTTAAATATTTCTCCAGGTTTACTGCCCTTTCTTTATTCGTTCGAATGAATAAATCTGGCTGAACCAATTGTGCTGCAATAAATTCATCATGAGCTATACCATCTGAAAGATGACTGTGAAATGGAAATAAAGCTTGATTGTTAAAATTTGAATAGCTAGATTTTAAGTAATCCGCTTTCTCAGAAAATGAAAGTGCTATTCTTTCGGCTAAATCTGGTTCAAAATAAGTTAAAAAATCGTCTGGGCTTTGTGTAGTTAGAAATAAAGCTACAAATAACCTTTCGTCGATTTTAAGCTCTTCTAAGCAACTTCCTAACCTGAAATAAGAATATATAGCATTTGACAAATTTCTTCGATCTCGTGAGCCCATTTGCTTATTACGCTTAAAATATTCGGGCAAGTACTTAGTAACAGGGCGATCTTTAGGGAATTCGGCTAAAAATGCATTAAATATGCGTAATCTGTTTTCGAATATCATTGAATAGCGTGTAAATCATTTTCGCAATATTGCAAAATATGAATCGCTTGATTTCTTAGTCCCAATCCATTTGAATTGGAAAGATTAAATTTACTAGACAATCCATTGTATTTTAAAGTCTGGCTTGCGTGAAGCGATTCGTTTTTTAGGAACGTAATATTCGACACTAAAAACATCGCTTGGTCAAAACCTTTAAATGCCATTTCTTGCGGTTCTGTAAAATACGCTGCCCTAAATTTATTGATAAAATTATTCACAGCAGCGTTTTCGAAATCAACAAAAAATGCTGCTGACATAATCACCTTATACTTTTGCAAAAGTGCTGGCTCGATGGTTTGAAAATCAATCCATTTAGGGTGAACCAATAAAGTAATGGAATAATTATTTTTATAGCTTTCTAGTTGTTTGAAAAGTGTAATTACAAATGCTTGATCTGAACTAGGAACTAAAATATAATTCTCTTCATATTTAGATAGATTTGCTTCAATAGCTTTCAATCCTGCTTTTGCAACAAGTACTTCTTTTTTTACAACGCCTTTTAATAAAGTATCAACTGCATTTGAAAATGTTTTAGAATACCTAGACTCTGCTAAAAGTCCGCTCCTTACGATAATGTATTTTTTAATTTGTAATTGATTAACCGCAAAGGTTGCCATTTGATTAGCATGCTCTTCTAAGGTATTATTCAACATTACAAAATTCTTATTTTTCAAAACATCAACAGACAGAGGAGAAATGGGCGAGATAATTTTCTTGTTATACTTTTTTGAAAATGGGCTTATTAATGCAAGTTCTTTCGGATAAACCGGACCAACAACAATATCTGCAGCCTGCAATGCATCTGTTTTAACAATGTTGTCAATTGTTAAAGAATCGTTTTCTGAATCAAATAAATTTAATTGAATTGGATAGCCAAGTTTACAAAGAGAGTCAAGGCCTATTTTAAAACCCCTGTAATAGTCAATCGCAAAATTTGAGTTGTCAAAATCTTTTTGAGATAAAGTTATAGTTGGGTCTATTTGTTGAAATTGAAAAGGCAATAGCATTGCGATGTTTGCCTTTTCAATTTTATGCATATCATTAACCGTTTGCGCATGCGCAAATAAAACACAGCTTAAAAAAGCGATGCTTAAGCATATTTTTTTATTCCCACTCAATGGTAGCAGGTGGTTTAGAGCTAATGTCATATACTACACGATTTACACCTTTCACTTGATTGATGATATCGTTAGAAATTTTTGCTAATAAATCGTAAGGTATTGGTGACCAATCTGCAGTCATTCCGTCTACCGATTCTACTGCTCTTAATGCAACAACATGTTCGTAAGTTCTTTCATCACCCATCACTCCAACAGATTGCACAGGAAGAAATATAACACCAGCTTGCCAAATTTTATCATACCAACCCGCATTTTTCAAATGGTTAATGTAGATATAATCTGCTTGTTGTAAAATGTCGATTTTTTCTTTGGTCACTTCACCCAATATTCTGATACCTAAACCAGGGCCAGGGAATGGATGTCTATTTAATATTTTATCGTCGATGGCTAACGCTCTGCCTACTCTTCGTACTTCATCTTTAAATAAAGTATTCAAAGGCTCAACAACTTTTAACTTCATAAAGTCTGGCAAACCGCCTACGTTATGATGAGATTTAATCGTTGCAGATGGCCCCTTTACAGATACCGATTCTATTACGTCTGGATAGATTGTTCCTTGACCTAACCATTTTACATTTTCTATTAAATGCGATTCTGCATCGAATACATCAATGAAAACTTTACCAATGGCTTTTCTTTTTAATTCAGGATCTGTTAAACCTTTTAAATCTGCATAAAATAATTCTTTGGCATCAACACCTTTCACATTTAAACCCATGTGTTGATAGGAAGCTAACACTTCCTCATATTCATGCTTACGTAACAATCCATTATCTACAAAAATACAATGCAAGTTTTTGCCAATTGCTTTATGTAATAATATTGCGGCAACCGATGAATCTACACCACCAGAAAGACCAAGCACTACTTGATCGTCTCCTAATTGTTTTTGTAAAGCAGCAATGGTTGTTTCTATGAATGCGTCTGGTGTCCAGTTTTGGGCACAATCGCAAATATCTACTAAGAAATTTTGTAATAATTGTTTACCATCTGTTGAATGTGTTACCTCTGGATGAAATTGAATTCCATATATTTCTGAACCACCAACCTGATATGCTGCAATTTTTACAGACTCCGTACTAGCAATGATTTCAAAATTAGCTGGTATTTCTGAAATGGTATCTCCATGAGACATCCAAACTTGAGAATTTGTAGGAATGCCTTTCATTAATTTATTTTCCGCTTTTACACCATTTAAATTGGCACGGCCATACTCTCTAATTTTTGAGGGCATTACATTTCCACCAGATTGTTGCGCAATTAATTGTGCACCGTAACAAACACCTAAAACTGGACATTTAGCAGCAATTGCTGAAAAGTCGACATTAGGCGCTTGGTCTTCTCTAACAGAATGAGGACTGCCTGAAAGGATAACCCCTTTAACTGTTTCGTCTATAACTGGGACATGGTGAAATGGATGTATTTCACAATAAACATTTAGTTCTCTAACCCTACGCGCAATTAATTGCGTGTATTGTGAACCAAAATCAAGAATGATAATTTTCTCCTGCATGCGCAAAGATACATTTTAGCAAGGATATTTTGGAGACCCAAATGCAGGAAATTTGAAATTTATTTTAATTGCTAACCTAGCTGATATTGAACGGTTTCTACTCCAAATTTTCGTAAAAATTCGACACCTTCATCAACCGGCAAACCTTTATATTGTGCATAAGAAGAATGAAAATATACTTTTTTAATCCCCGATTGAAAAATTAAACGCGCGCAACTGATACAAGGTGACAACGTGCAATACAGGGTTGTGCCTTCCAATTGCGAGCCATTTTTTGCGGCATATAAAATCGCATTTTCTTCTGCATGTAATGCCAGCGAACAACTACCCTTGCTATCTCTTGGGCAACCTTCCATTGGAAATTCTTCGTCGCAATTGTGGGTGCCAGCTGGAGGACCATTATATCCAATAGAAATGATACGGGTGTCTTTAGTCAACACCGCTCCTACTTGCGCTTTCACACAGTGTGAACGTTTTGCCAAATCGAGGGCAAGGTTCATAAATATTTGGTCAAAGGCTGGGCGATCTTTCATATTATTTTACAAGGCAAGTTTAAGAATTATCTCCTGAATTAAAATAGGAAAAAAAAATAAATACAGATTATATG
>JBDKFN010000005.1:0-58833 GCA_039798705.1 Bacteroidota bacterium | reverse complement strand
ATGTTGGTCCATTCGTTGTGTCCGCCTATGTTGTAAGTAGCACCTGGCTTTGCGCCGTTGAAAATTACATCAATTGCACGCGCATGGTCTTCTACCCACAACCAATCTCTTACATTTTCTCCTTTTCCATAAATAGGAATTGGTAAATTATTTTTGATATTATTGATAGACAATGGAATTAATTTTTCAGGAAAATGAAAAGAACCATAGTTGTTTGAACAATTAGAAATTACACAATCCATTTGATAAGTATCGTGGTATGCTCTTACAAAATGATCTGAACTTGCTTTCGATGCAGAGTAAGGAGAATGCGGGTCGTAGCTTGTTGTTTCAGTAAACATGCCCGTTTCGCCTAGCGTTCCATACACTTCATCTGTTGAAACATGGTAAAAACGATGCGGATTATTTTGATGTGCTTCACTCTTCCATAACTTCTTAGCGCTGTTCAATAAATTTACAGTTCCAATTACATTGGTCATTACAAAAGCCGTTGGGTCTAAAATAGAACGGTCTACATGCGACTCAGCAGCCAAATGAATCACGGCATCGAATTGGTATTTTTGAAACAATTCATCTATTTGAATTGCATCTACAATGTCTGCTTTTAAAAAAGTATAATTCGATTTATTTTCGATGTCTGTTAAATTAGCCAAATTACCTGCATAAGTCAATTTGTCTAAATTATAAAAATGTGTGTTTGGATATTTGTTAACGAATAAACGAATTACGTGTGATCCAATGAATCCGGCAGCTCCGGTAATAACGATGTTTTTGAATGAATGCATAATTTTATTTTTTTGCGCCAAGCGCTTGTTCCCAATTCCATGCACTGCGCATCATATCTTCGATGCCCAATGATGCTTTCCAATTTAATTTTTGTTCTGCCAAACTGGTGTCTGCGTAAACCGCTTCTACATCGCCTGGTCTTCTATCTACAATTTGATAATTTATTTTTAAACCTGTTGCTTTTTCAAATGCACCAATAATATCAAGCACCGAATAACCTAATCCAGTACCAATATTATAGACCTCCATTTTCTGTTCGTTTTTATTTTCTATCAACCTTGAAATAGCCGCTATATGTGCCTTTGCAAGATCGACCACATGAATATAATCACGCACACAAGTACCGTCGTGAGTATGGTAATCGCCACCAAAAACATTCAACTGTTTTCTTTTTCCAACAGCCGTTTCGGTGATGTATGGAATTAAATGGTGCGGCACGCCGTGTTGTATCTCTCCAATTCTTGCAGATTCGTGCGCGCCAATTGGATTAAAATACCTTAAGGTAATTACATTTATATCGTTTGCTTTAGAAACATTTTCTAAAACTTCTTCTCCCATTTGTTTGGTATTGCCATATGGCGACATCGCTTTTTGTACCGGTGCAGTTTCTGTAACAGGTAACTGCGTTGGGTTTCCGTAAACGGTACAAGAAGAAGAAAATACAATATTTTTTATTTTATACGCCACCATGCACTCCAATAAATTAATAGTAGAGAACATGTTGTTGTGGTAATATTTCAATGGGTTTTCTACAGACTCTGCTACTTGTAACATGCCGGCAAAATGAATCACTGCATCGATGTCTGCATGCTTACTGAAAAAATTTGCCAATGCTGATTTATCACACATTTCAATTTTTTCAAAGTAAGGCCTAACATCGGTAATGCTTTCAATAATATCAATTACTTCTGCTTTAGAATTTGATAAATTATCAATCACCAAAACTTCGTAACCCAAATTGATCAATTCGATGACCGTATGGGAACCAATATAGCCTGTACCACCTGTTACTAAAATTTTCTTCATCTTATTTATTGTATGATACAAAATCTTTAGGCTTCAAATCTTTGTTCGGTAATGATTTGAAATATTCGTAAGTCAGCTTCAAACCTTCTGCCCTATTCACTTTTGGCGTCCAACCTAATAATTCAATTGCTTTTGAAATATCTGGTCTTCTTTGTTTTGGATCGTCTTGTGGTAATGGTTCAAAAATGATTTTTTGTTGCGCACCTGTTAATTTGATAATTTCTTCAGCAAATTCTGCAATGGTAATTTCATCTGGGTTACCAATGTTTACTGGATATGCATAGTCGCTAAAAAGTAAACGGTATATGCCTTCTACCAAATCATCTACATAACAAAACGACCTGGTTTGTGAGCCATCTCCATATGCTGTTAAATCTTCGCCGCGTAATGCTTGACCAATAAATGTGGGCAAAACCCTACCATCGTTCAGTCGCATGCGCGGACCATAAGTATTAAAAATTCTAACAATTCTAGTTTCCAAACCATGAAAAGTATGATAAGCCATGGTCATGGCTTCTTGAAAACGCTTTGCTTCATCATATACCCCACGCGGACCCACCGGGTTTACATTACCCCAGTAATCTTCTGTTTGTGGATGTACTGTTGGGTCGCCATATACTTCAGAAGTAGAAGCAATCAACATTCTAGCTTTTTTTGCTTTCGCAAGACCCAATAAATTATGCGTTCCTAAAGAACCTACTTTCAATGTTTGAATTGGAATTTTCAAATAATCAATCGGACTTGCTGGTGAAGCAAAATGTAAAATATAATCTATCTCACCGGGTACGTGCACAAATTTAGATACATCGTGGTGGTAAAATTCAAATGCTTCTAACTTAAATAGGTGTTCAATATTATTGAGTGAACCCGTAATTAAATTATCCATGGCTACTACACGGAATCCTTCTTTGATGAAACGATCACAAAGATGTGATCCTAAAAATCCTGCAGCACCTGTAATTAAAACTCTTTTTGATTTCATAATTAGTTTATTCCAATTCCGTAATAAGTAAATCCATGCTCACGCATTTCTGTTGCATCAAAAATATTTCGACCATCAAAAACTACTGCATTTTTCAAGCTAGCTTTCAATTCTTTTAAATCAGGTGAACGGTAATCAGACCATTCGGTTACGATCAAAAGCGCGTCTGCACTGGCGATGGCCAATTCTTGACTTTCACAAAAAATAACTTTATCGCCTAAAATGTGTTTTGCTTCTTTCATCGCAATTGGATCGTGCACTTTTACAATTGCACCCTGCGCTAATAATTTTTCAATAATTACCAATGATGGCGCTTCGCGCATGTCATCTGTTTTTGGTTTAAAAGACAAACCCCACATGGCAAAAGTTTTGCCTTTTAGGTTGCCCTCAAAATGACGCATTACCTTTTCAAATAAAACAGATTTTTGTTTATCGTTCACTTCTTCTACCGCTTTCAACACACCCATATGGTATCCATTTTCGTATGCTGTTTGAATAAGCGCTTTTACATCTTTAGGGAAACATGAACCTCCATAACCAATGCCTGGATAAATAAATTTATTTCCAATGCGCGGATCAGAACCAATTCCTTTTCTTACCATGTTTACATCCGCACCCATAATTTCACATAGGTTCGCAATGTCGTTCATGAAGGAAATTTTAGTAGCAAGCATTGCATTTGCAGCATACTTAGTCATTTCAGCCGATGGTATGTCCATGGCAATAATTGGATGGCCATTCAATACAAATGGCTTGTATAATTTTTTTAATACGTCTTCTGCACGAGTAGAAGAAACGCCAATTACTATTCTATCTGGTTTTAAAAAATCATCCACTGCTGCACCTTCTTTTAAAAATTCAGGATTAGATGCCACATCAAATTCCAAATTGGCATTTCTATTTTGCAAAGCAGTTTCAAGTGTAGAACGTACTAAATTTGCGGTACCTACTGGCACTGTACTTTTGGTTACCACCACTAAATAATCCGTCATGTGCTCGCCAATTTCTTTGGCAACACCCAAAACGTATTTTAAATCGGCGCTACCGTCTTCACCTGGAGGCGTTCCTACTGCTATAAAAGCAACGTCACAACCAGCAATGGTGTCTTTCAAAGAAGTAGAAAAATTTAATTTTCCTTTTTGAACATTACGAACCACCATCTCTTCTAAACCTGGCTCATAAATTGGCATGATGCCATTTTTCAAACCGTCGATTTTATTTTGATCTATATCGATACAAGTTACTTGAATGCCTACTTCGGCTAAACAAGTGCCCGTAACCAAGCCAACATAACCCGTTCCAACAACTGCAATCTTCATTTTTTTAAATTTATTTAATAAAAACCTTGAATTAGATATAAATATTGCACAAATTGAGCGTTAATAATAAAATTGTCAATTTTAGCGATATTAGCTACGAATATACGGATTGATCCGCAAATTAATTGAATAATAGCCATGCAAAAGAACCCTACGAAAGTGCTTTTTTTAACCCTATTTCTTATTGGCTTATTTTCAATAGGATATGCACAGCGCGTAAGTTTCAAGGCAGAATCAATTGGCATATCTGCCCTATCGGTAAACGCTGGATTTTACACACCTGGAGGTGATTTAAGTACCCGATTTGGCAACAACTCTAGTGTTGGCGTAAATTTCAACAGAAAAATGGCCAACAATTGGCTTTATGGTTTCGATTTAAATTACCACTTCGGAAATAACATCAACGAATCAAATATTTTAGACAGCATTAGAAATAGCAAAGGACATATTTTAACGGACGGCGGTTATGCTGGCGATGTTCGTTTGTTTCAAAGAGGTTTTAGTACCTATGTAAAAGTGGGGAAACTTTTTCCTGTAATTGGTCCTAATCAAAACTCTGGTATTTTAATTACGACTGGTGTAGGATTTTTACAACATAAAATTCAAATTGAAGTAATTGAAAATAACATTCCAGAATTGACGGACGATTTTAAAAAGGGCTACGACCGTTTAAGCAATGGACTTGCATTGAATGAGTTTATTGGGTACTGGCACATGAGTAATCAAAAAACGTTCAACTTTTATGTTGGCGCTGACTTTACACAAGCCTTTACGCAAAGCAGAAGAAGCTATGATTTTTTTAGCCAAAGCCAAGACCTTCAAAAAAGAAAAGATTATTTAATAGGCCTAAAGTTTGGATTAATTATTCCTTTATACAAACGCATGCCTAAAGAATTCTACTACAAATAATGCGAATCATTTATCAACTGGGTTTATTCCTTTATACACTAGGCATTCGCATTGCAAGTATCTTTCATCCTAAAGCCAAATTATGGGTTAAAGGAAGGGTAAATGTTTTCGAAGAAATGCGCTTGAGTTTAAAAAGTGGTGAGCAAAGAATTTGGTTTCATTATGCTTCCCTGGGCGAGTTTGAACAAGGCAGACCAGTGCAAGAAGCCATCAAAATTGCTTTTCCAAACCATAAAATTGTCATGACTTTTTTCTCCCCTTCAGGATATGAAGCTAGAAAAAACCATGGCGCAGCAGACTATATATTTTACTTGCCCATGGATGGCGCGAATCGTTCTAAAAAAACGATTGAATTAATCAACCCATCGCAAGTCTATTTTACTAAATATGAATTCTGGTATTTCTATTTTAAAATTTTAGCAGAAAAGAAAATTCCGTTGTTTCTCATTTCTGGCATATTTAGAAAAGAACAACTGTTCTTCAAATGGTATGGTTCTTTTTACCGCAGTATTTTAAATTGTGTTAGTTACTTTTTTGTACAGAACGAAACAAGCGAAAAACTACTTCATGGAATTGGTTTAAAAAATGTGTTGGTTACCGGAGACACCCGATTTGACAGAGTTGCAGCCAATGCAAAAAAACAAACACCCAATGCAATTGTCGCACAATTTGCTAAAGACCAAGCGATTTTTCTTGCCGGTAGTTCGTGGCCAGCTGATGAAAAACTAATTGCGTCGCTGTGTGCAACAACCAAGTTTAAATTTATTCTTGCACCTCACGAAATAAAAGAATCAAATATCCAATCCATAGTTTCATTATTCCCAGCAACTTGCATTCGCTACAGCGAAGCAAATTTACTGAATATCAATGCAGCTCGTGTATTAATTATCGATAACATTGGCATGCTGAGTTCACTCTATCAATATGCAAGCATCGCTTATATCGGTGGCGGATTTGGTGTAGGCATTCACAATACTTTAGAAGCGGCAGCATTTGGAAAACCAGTTATTTTTGGCCCCAAATACCATAAGTTTGAAGAAGCAAAAAGTTTAATTGCCTTAGGTGCTGCAAAAAGCATAAGCGACGAAAGCACTTTAAAATTAGCCATTGCCACGCTTTACGACAACGAAATTAATTACCAAGCAGCCTGCGAAAAAAGTGCAGCATTTATCGGTGCAAGCAAAGGCGCAACCGAAAAAATAATGCAAGAAATAATCCGATATTAAATTTCAATAATTATTCCAATCGTAGACAATAGGCTACCACTTTTATCCGACAATAATTTTGATTTATACTTTGTTGGATCGTTCGGATCTATTTGTTTGTTACCGGCAGCATCTCTATCCAAAACGAATATTGGCTTGTCTTCTAATTGTACATTCGTAAGATTAGTAACATCAATAAACACATTTAAATTCCATCTTTTGAAATTGTATTTTTTATCGATGCGTGCATCTAGTTGGTAAAAATTAGGTAAACGTTGCGTGTTCAACTTACCATAATCTAAGTAACCTGCAGGGTTCACATTGTAATTATTAATTACCGAAGAAAACGCAGTATTAAATGGCGTATAAGGCGCTCCACCAGCTGATCTTAGCTTGAAACCTATTTCCCAATTCTTCTTTAATATTTTACCAGCAGTTAAACTGAAAATGAATTTGGAATCCCATGAAGAAGCCACCAATGTATTATTTTTATCATTGAATTCGCTGCGCACAAAAGTAAGTGCTGCAATTCCGTAAAACCCTTTGTTCAATTTTTGTTGCGCTAAAAATTCCACACCATAACTTCTTCCATTGGTTAATCCTACCACTGGCTTATCTCCTACCACACCAAAATCAATTCCTAAGTTTGCCAATGGAATTGTGTCGTTATTGGTTAACAACATTGGGTAATTCTGATAGCCTTTATAAAAACCTTCAACGGTAAATCTTAAATTGGCAAGGGTGTTATATTCTAAGCCACCAACCAATTGTTTAACGCCTAAATATTTTACATTCGTGTTGGTTAAATCTCCTGCTTGGTTGCGGTAGCCTAATACCGTATAAGCTGGTGTTTGATAATAAATACCAGTATTGAAATTTAAACTCCACTTATCTGTTAGCGCATAAGCCGCAGAAAATCTAGGAGAAATTTGATCGAGCGGATTGGCCATCGTACTGGCAAAAGTATTGCCGTCTAATCTTAAACCTGCAGAAAGTTGTAAACGATCATTGATATATCCTTTACTTATTTGCCCGAAAGCACCATAACGCATCAAGCTTAAAGTTGAAGTATAATCGATTGTTCCAAATGGATTTAAATTATAGGTATCGTTAGTATAGCTCGCTTGCTCCGCACTAATTCCATAATTAATTTTAAACCCATTTTTACGACTGGTATTTTCAATTCTAAATTTATTCTCAATTTCTGTTGAAGCATAATTTAACAACAACGTTGAATCTTCTGAATTCTCTTTATATTTTTTAGTTGTATTCTTTAAATAGTTTCTACTTAAAACAATGGTGGTATAGCCATTCGCCTTGTAATGCTTGTAATTAGCGCCAATGGTGTAATTCGACTGTAAAAATACAGGCAATGTTTCTAATTGAAATTTTTGAAATTCTGTTTCGTTGGCATCTAAATTCAATGAGAAATTATCCAAAGCACCTAAGCCAATAAATGTAATTTCATTTTTATCATCAATTTTAGATTTTACTTTAAACTGCAAGTCGTTGTACTCTGGTAAAAAAGACAAACCGATGGCGCGAAATAAAAATTGCAAATAAGACTTTCTATAAGAAACCATATATGTGGTTTTCTGGTTGAGCGGTCCTTCAGCAACCAATGCTAAATCGCTCGAGCCAACAGTCATAGAGGCAAACTGTTTATCGTTACGGCCGTCCTTAAATTTGAAATCAAATATTGAACTTAAGGCATTTCCCCTATTAGATGGAAATGCGCCAGAATAAAAATCTACTTCACGCACAAAGTCTACATTGATTAATCCTACTGGACCTCCGGTTGAGCCTTGTGTTGCAAAATGGTTAATGTTAGGAATCTCGATGCCATCTAAATAAAATTTATTTTCGTTGGGTGCGCCACCTCTAATAATGATATCATTTCTAAAACTTGTACTAGAAGCCACACCTGGTAAAGATTGAATTACTTTTGAAATATCTCTTCCTCCTCCTGGATTTCTTTTAATTTCAGAAACACCAATGGTTCTTAAAGAAACAGGACTCTCTACTGGTTTATAAAAATTCTTTGCTGTTACTTCTACCGTATTGATATTCTTTGCGTCTTCTTCTAATTCCACATCAATGATGGCGGCTTTCAAATTATTGACTTGTACTTCGTAAAGCACTTTCTTTTTAAAACCAATGAGTTTAAATTCTAAATTATAAAAGCCTGGCTTTAAATTTTTCAATTCATAAAAACCGTCAAAGCCAGTGCTGGCAGCATTGGTAGTGCCTTGTATGGCTACTACTACATTTGGCAGCACTTCGTTATTCAACGTGTTTTTCACTTTTCCTTTGATAATTCCAGACTGTGCGAATAACTGCAAGCCAGTTAAAACCAGCAGCATCGATAAAAGTACTTTTCTCATAATTAAAAATTATTTTTTTGCGTATTGCTCTGCAAAATATTTGAAAGGAACGAGTAACATACCGAAAGACTCTCCGTCGTGTTTCTCTAAATATTTATGGTGCATTTTATGACCACGGCGAATGGCGCGAACATATTTATTATCCCAATCTCTCCAAATTTTAAAGCGTTGGTGAATGATAATATCATGTACTAAGAAATAGCAAATGCCATAAAATAAAATACCTAAACCGATATATAAACGGTAATCGTTGTGCAACGCACCGGTGATGCAGCAATAAGCACTTGGGCATGCAAAAATTAAAAAGAATGCATCGTTCTTCTCAAAAAAACCAGGCTCTTTTTGGTGGTGATCTTTGTGTAAGTACCATAAAAAGCCATGCATTACAAATTTATGTGCCAACCAAGCCACAAACTCCATCACAATAAACGTTGCTACTACTATTAAAATATTTTGTATCATTTTTATAAGCTTAATAATTTATTTTTCACTTCTTCCATTAGCCACATTGGCGTAGAAGTTGCCCCACAAATTCCAACCTTATCATTTTCATGAAACATGGTTGCGGCTACTTCTGAACTAGCGGAAACAAAATAAGTGTTGACATTGTGTTGACGGCAAACATCATAAAGAATTTTACCGTTCGATGATTTTCTACCTGAAACAAAAATGATGCGATCAAAATTTTTGACAAATTTCCTTAACTCTTCATCTCTGTTAGAAACCTGACGACAAATGGTATCGTTTGCTCTAACTTCAAAACCTTTGGCAATTAATTCATTTTTAATTGCATAAAATTTATCCGTGCTTTTGGTGGTTTGCGAATACAAGGTTATTTTCTGAGGCATCTTAGCAAAGTCAAGCTCTGCAATGTCTTGAAACACTACGGCTTCATTATTTGTTTGACCTTGCAAAGCAATTACTTCTGCGTGACCATGCTTACCATAAATGTAAATTTGCTCTTCGTCATCAAAAGAATTCTTAACCCTATTTTGCAGTTTTAAAACGACAGGGCATGAAGCATCAATTAATGTAATGTTATTATTCAAAGCTGTTTGATAAGTGCTTGGTGGTTCACCATGCGCCCTAATTAAAACGGCTTCATCTTTGATGTTTATTAAATCTTCGTGAGAAATAATTTTTAAACCTTTTGCTTTTAATCGATCTACTTCTTCGTCGTTGTGAACGATATCTCCAAGACAATATAAATAGCCTTTTTCAGCTAGAATTTCTTCGGCCATTTCTATGGCATATACTACGCCAAAGCAAAAGCCAGATTGTTGATCTATGGTTACTGAAAGATTTAACATATTTTTATTTTATCAAAAATACAAAGCGCTTTGCAATTAATGCCATAAATGGGCAAAAAAGCATCGAAACGCGAATATTTAACCAATTCTAGGCGTATTTGTTTGCCCGAATTAATTATTTAACAAATTGTGCTGCAATAAATACTCTGCAATCTGAACTGCATTGGTTGCAGCACCTTTTCTAAGGTTGTCTGAAACCACCCAACAATTCAAGGTATTTCGTTGCGACTCGTCTCTGCGAATTCTGCCTACAAAAACCTCGTCTTTATCGTTTGCAGTTAAAGGCATTGGATAAAGTAAATTGGCAGGGTCATCTTGCAAAACTATGCCAGGTGAATTAGCCAAAATATTTTTCAATTCGGTTAGGTCAAAATCATTTTCAAATTCAATGTTTATTGATTCCGAATGACCGCCCATTACTGGAATACGAACAGTAGTAGCTGTTACCTGAATGTGATCATCTTGCATGATTTTTTTGGTTTCCAAAATCATTTTCATTTCTTCTTTTGTATAACCGTTCTCCATAAATACATCTATTTGTGGAATAACATTTAAATCGATGGCGTATGGATAGGCACGCTCAGTTGCAATGCCAGCGCGTTCATTCATCAATTGGTCTACTGCTTTAACTCCGGTACCTGTAACAGATTGATAAGTAGATACCACTACTCTTTTAATTTTATATTTTAAATGCAAAGGCTTTAAAACAACCACCATTTGAATGGTTGAGCAATTTGGATTTGCAATTATTAAATCATTTTTTGTTAAAACTGCAGCGTTAACTTCTGGAACAATTAATGGTTTACTTGGGTCCATTCTCCATGCAGATGAATTATCAATTACCACCGTACCTACTGCAGCAAATTGAGGTGCGTATTGCAATGAGGTATTTCCGCCTGCAGAAAAAATTGCAATTGCTGGTTTTTTTGCAATGGCATCTTCCATGCTGCAAACTTGATATGCCTTTCCTTTGTAAAGAATTTCTTTACCCACACTCTTCTCAGAGGCTACTGGAATTAATTCTGTAATTGGGAAATTCCTTTCTGCTAAAACTGCTAACATTTTTGAGCCTACTAAACCTGTAGCTCCTACAACTGCAACCTTCATGTCTTTTAATTTGAATAGGTAAAAATAAAAAAAAATACTTGCATGCACTTATAAATGCTCATTAAAAAACCTGCATTTATACAATTTCATTTCAATATTAGAGTCTGTACACTTGTTTCAAATTAATTGATAGCATTCGACGGAATGAAAAAGATATTGTGGGTTTTGGGTTTGTTGATGAATTCGCTAGTGTATGGGCAAGTGCAGGACGATTTTAGTGATGGCAATTTTGATACTAACCCGCAGTGGCTAGGAGATACAGGGGCATTTTACGTGATGGGATTGGGGCTTTTACACACTAAAATGTCGTCTAAAACAGACACCTGTTACCTGGCTACTGCATCCACAATTCAATGGAACACCACCTGGGAGTTTGCAGTCAAATTAAAATTCGATCCGTCGAGCAGTAATTATGCAAGAATCTATTTAGTAAGCGACGGACCAAACCTCAAACAAAAAACAAAAGCTTACTTTTTACAAATTGGAGAAAGCGGAAGTTCCGACTCTTACGATTTATACCGCCAAGATGGCAACAGTATCCTAAAAATAATTGACGCGCCTGCTATTCCGCGAATACACGCAGACACCTTGGTTGCTAAATTCAAAATTAAAAGGGATGCAGACGGGCGTTGGACCATTTTTGCAGCAAGTGATACGGCTACACAATTTAGAAATTTAGGTAATGTTGCAGATACCCTAAATTATAATGCTAGTTATTTTGGCATTATGGCTAGATACACCGCAAGCAGAAGCGCATTATTCGAATTTGATGATATTAAAATTTACCCGACTAGCATTGATACTATTCCGCCAAAAATATTGAATTATCAAATAATCAATGCAAATACCATTCAACTTAATTTTGATGAAATGCTTGACAGCGCTAGCATTCAAGATTTCAGCAACTTTGAATTAGACAGTAATATCTCGGCAGATGCTGTCACCTTTCTGAACCCTAAAAGCTTGCAAATATTTTTCAGTCAAGCCATTTCATATGGAAAACATTTTTTAATTTATAAAAACATCCGCGACCGATCGGGAAATATTTTACTACCTAATTTTAATCGAATTAATTTTGAGTGGAAGGCTATTCTTGCAGAAAATTTTCACGATTTAGTAATCAACGAATTATTACCTGATCCAAGCCCAAGTGTAGGATTACCTTCTGCAGAATTTATAGAAATATTCAATACGCAAAATTATACGATACAATTAGTAGGGCACAGCATCAGCGATGGAACTAATACGTTTACATTTAAAAAAGACAGCATTGCGCCTAGCTCTTATTTAATTTTATGCAATGCCATTGACAGTTTACTTTATCAACCTTATGGCAGAACGATTGGATGTAACCCTTGGCCTAGCCTTAATAATAGCAGTGACCATTTGGAATTAAAAAACCCGAAAGGTAAAATAATCGATAGCCTTAGTTATCGCTTAAATTGGTATAAAAACACCAGTAAAAGCAACGGCGGCTTTAGCCTTTCGATGATTGACCCCTATAGTATTTGCAAAACAGCAGGCAATTGGCTAGCCGCTACCGAAACCAATGGAGGAAGCCCCGGAACAAAAAATAGTATTAGCCAATTTTACAGTGATACACTGGCAATAGCTATTACTCAGTTTGAACTGATCAATAAAAATCAAATCAAAGTTAAGTTCAATCATAAAATTGCAGCCCATACATTTAATGCCATACAATTTTATGTTTCAGATAGCAATCAACATTTAATTTTTCCAATAGCCTATGTTTTTGATTGGACTTATTTAGATGAGTTGACTTTAAATTTTGATGAAGAAATGGAAAATCAAGCCTATTTATTTTATGCAAAGAATATCATTGCATTAGATGGTAGAGATTATAATATCATCTACCCTTTTGGTAAATACACCATTCCACAAAAAGCAATATTAAACATTACAGAATTCATGGCAGACCCAAGCCCAGCAATAGGTTTACCAGAATTAGAATACATTGAGATTTATAATAATAGTGCAACAGGCCTTCATAATTTAAATTTTTGGGTAGGCAACCATAGTAGCAAGAAATTTTGCACCATAGACTCACTGGCACCATTTCAATATGCTATTTTATGTGAAAAAACAGATACTAGCGCATTTAAACTATTTGGAAAAACCATAGGCATTTCAAATTTCCCTAACATCGGAAATAGCATAGACACCCTTTACCTTTATGATGAAAAAGAAAAAATAATTGACCAGATTTCTTATCAAATTTCCCAGTGGCCAAGTAACCAAAGAGAAGGTGGCTATAGTCTTGAGAGAATTAATGATTTTTATGAATGCAGTGATCAGAAATTATGGCATAGTAGTTTCCATAAAATAGGCGGAAGCCCTGGACATGCGAATGAAATTAGCCTCGAGCAACTGCCGCAATTTAAAATCAATGAGATCAATGCCAACAGTCAAATGCTTTCTTTAAAGCTGTCTGAAAAAATAGATGCAAGTAATTTAAATGCAATTTCGGTTCAATTAAGTATAGCCGACATTACTATTCAATCCATAGAATTCGAGGAGCGCAGCCTAAAACTCAATATTCATTGGACTAACGCATTGCCTAAAGAAAAGCCCATTGCGGTTCGTGTTAGTTTTATTCAAAATTGCATGAACGAGCGCATCGATTCTGCTTTTAATTTATTTATTACCGACAGTATATATGATCATCAATTAATTATCAATGAAATTTTATTTAACACCAGCGATAGTCTACCAGAGTTTATTGAATTATATAATCGATCGGCAGAAATTATCAATTTAAAAAACTGGCAAATTGGAATTCGTAATAGTAAAAATGAAATCAGTAGTTTAAAAAACATCGAGCCAGATTATTTACTCTATCCGTCAAGCTATGTTTGCATCAGTAAAAATGCAGTGAATTTGCAACAAAAATATAATTATAAAAACACTTCAGATTTTATCAGTAACCCCGAAATGCCCACACTGGCTAACGAACAGGGCACCGTAGTGCTACTTTCACCGAAACAACAACTCATCGACGAAGTTTATTATGCAGATCAAATGCACCTGAGCATCATCAATAATAGTAAAGATGTTTCTTTAGAAAGAAGGTCGGAAAACTGGACAAGTATGGATGCAAATAATTGGGGATCTGCAGCAGCAAATTACGGATTTGCAACACCTGGCTACCTTAATTCCAACCATGTTTACTTGAGCGAAAGCGAACAGGAATTGCAAGTTATGCCAAAGGTTTTTTCTCCCAATGCCGACGGACAAAATGATATCTTACAAATTAATTATCAATTTAGCTATCAAAACCCCATTGCGGATATTGATATTTTTAATAGAGAAGGACAACTCGTTTGTGCATTATTTCACAATTATACTTTGGGCCAAAAAGGGAATATCATATGGGACGGTATTAGTAAAGGCCAGTTTAACCCTAATGGAATTTACGTTTTGCGCTTCTGCTTGTTTGATGATAAAGGTTTGATTAAGAACTATAAAATTCCTTTTGGAATATATAATCCTTGAGCAATTTCCAATTAAAATTGCTGAAAATTAGCGACAAACAAATCGGGATGCTACTAGAACAATATATTTAGAAAATAATTGCTTAATTTCGGATACAATACCCTTAAAAACATGAAGGAATCTATCCTAGTAATTGGTTCGAACGGACAAATTGGAACCGAATTAGTCGCAGACTTAAGAGCGATTTATGGCAATCAAAACGTGGTTGCTACAGATATCAGAGAACCCGGTTATGAAATGTTAAATGCCGGACCATTTGAGATTTCCAATGTGCTAGACAAACAAAATCTTCAAGCAATATTTGAAAAATATAAACCCACGCAAATTTATTTGCTTGCTGCTTTGCTTTCTGCAGTTGGCGAGCAAAAACCTAAAATGGCTTGGGAATTAAATATGGAAGGCTTAATCAATGTATTAGATTTTGCCATTACCTATCAAACTAAAAAGGTTTATTGGCCAAGTTCTATTGCGGTATTCGGACCAAACTCTCCAAAAAATAATACGCCTCAATACACAGTTATGGATCCTAATACGGTTTATGGTATTAGTAAATTAGCTGGCGAACGTTGGTGCGAATATTATTTTTTAAAATATGGTTTAGATGTGCGCAGTTTAAGATACCCTGGTTTAATTGGATGGAAATCTGCACCAGGTGGAGGAACAACAGACTATGCGGTTCATATATTTCATGAAGCACTGAAAAACAATAGCTATGCTTCTTTCCTTTCTGCAGAAACCGAATTACCGATGATGCACATGGAAGATGCAATTAAAGCAACCATTGGAATTATGGATGCGCCTGCAGAAAATATTAAAATTCGTTCGAGCTATAACGTAGCAGGAATGAGCTTTACGCCACATCAATTAGGCGAAGAAATAAAAGTTTACCTACCCGATTTTAAATTGAGTTATCTCGAAAATGATCCTCGCCAAGCCATCGCAGATTCATGGCCTAAGAGCATTAACGATGATTACGCTAGAAAAGATTGGGCTTGGAATAACAAATACGACTTAAAAGGATTGGTAAAAAACATGATTGATAATTTAAAATAAAATGACTTTAGAGGAATTTTTTGCAAAGAAAAAAATCAATTTAGAGGTATTGAAATTGAAGGAAGCGGAATTATTCCAACAACTTCAATCTCATTTCGAACAAATGGGCGAAAAAAGTTTTGACCACACCAAAAAATACTTATTCAATCCGTTAAGGAATAAATATCCTTTGCAATAAAATCAAATGCTTTTTATTTTTTTGCTGCTGAATGTAAATTCACCCAAAATGAATTGTAAATAAGCGCTTGTATATCGGTACGCAAATTCATTTCTAACATTTTCTTGTTTTCTGTTGATGGGTAAACCCTATTCGAGAGGAATACATAAACTAAATCATATTCCGGATCAACCCAAGTACAAGTACCAGTAAAGCCTGTATGACCGTATGTTTGAGCCGTAGCAGCTGTAGCTGTTGGGCTGGTTTTTGATTTATCTGTTTCAGGTTTATCAAAGCCCAATCCTCTTCTATTGTCTGGAGCATAAGTATTGGTAAATAATTTTACCGTGCTTGGTTTGAAAAATTCGCGTCCACCATACGAACCATTATTCAGCAACATTTGCATCACAACTGCCACGTCATTTGCATTGCCAAATAAACCAGCATGACCCGCTACTCCTCCAAACATTGCTGCAGTTTGATCGTGCACATAACCTTGTACCAATTGCTTCCTAAAAGTTAAATCGTTTTCGGTAGGCATGATATTCGCCATTGGAAATTTTCGATATGGCAAATAACCCAAAGTAGTTAAACCCAATGGTTCGTAAAAAGTATGCTTTACATATTCATCAATTGGCGTTTTGGTTTGGGCTTCTAACACTTCTTTTAAGAAATGAAAACTCAAATCTGAATAAACATACTTACCCGGATTTTTCAATTCAGATTGAATAATTCTATCTTTCATTGATGCAATATAATTGGCATTCAAGAATAAATTTTTCGCAACCGGAATTGCATACACCCCGCTCGAATCAGCAGCTAATACAGCACCTTCTAGGCCTTTTACATTTTGTATTTCTTTATAAAAAGGAATAAACGGCACTAAACCTGCACGATGAGTGAGTAGATCTGCAAGGATAATATTTTTCTTATTCGACTTTTTAACTGCTGGTAAATAATTATGTAAATGTGCGTTCAAAGAAATTTTATTTTCTTCTTGCAATTTCATGATGCCTAAATTGGTTGCTAAAATTTTAGTCATCGAAGCTACATCATATAAATCGGTGTTCACCACCATATGAGTAGAATCGTAAGTGCTATAACCAAAAGATTTTTGATACACTACTTTCCCATTTTTCGCAATTAATATTTGACAACCTGGCATTGCTTTAGCCGCAATTGCTTTGTTGGCAAGTTGATCAATCTGTTCTAAAACTTTCGCGTCCATCCCCACTTCATCTGGCGTCGTATATTTCAAACGAACAGTTTCATTGATGATGTAACCGTCTCCAACTTGAAACTTATTCGATGCAGTTACTGGCATGGTGCCTTTGGCAGGAATTCCACCAAATATAAGCTGAGCAGCACTTGTGCGCGTATAGGCATTGTCTTCATAAGCCAATACAACGGGCGCTTGGTTTTCAAAGTTTCTTAGGCTATATGCATTTCCAAAAACAACTAATACCACATTTTTGTGCTTAGCTAAATTGTTTAAAAAGTCGATGCTTTGTGCAGACAAAGAAAAATTCTTCGATTCATTTCTACTCATGTCATGCATCGAAACTAAAACAGTATTGTAATTTTCTAATCGTTTATTTAGAAAATCGAAGTCTGTTAAAGAAGCATCTTTCTTTAAGGCAAAGTTTGTAGTTGGCGCATACAATTGACAAGTTGTAATAAATTCATTATTTATTTCTGCACCAATACTGATGGTTGCAATTGTTTGTGTTGCTAAGTCTTTTAATGGAACTAAATTATTTTTATTTTCCAATAAGGTTAATGCATTTTCATAAAGTTTTCTGCTCATTAATTTAGCAGAAGGGCTATTTAAATCATTAATTAAATTTGGAATTTCAATGGCTTGGTAATCGGCTAAGCCTACTTGAAACTTAGCAAATAGTACCTTTCTAGCCTTTGCATCTAATTCTTCTTGGGTAATTTCGCCTGCTAAAATTGCTTTTTTAATTTCTGCAATCGCTACCGGTACATTCTCCGAATACAAGCACATGTCGTTACCCGCCAATAGCGCTTTTACATCTACTACTCCCGGAGGAAAATTAGAAGCCACGCCTTTCATATTTAACGCATCGGTAATGATTAAGCCTTTAAAGTTTAATTTATTTTTCAATAAATCAGTTACTATTGGTTTAGAAATAGATGCGGCAGAATTCTTTGTACTATCATAAGCAGGCACAAAAAGATGCGCCACCATAATACTGGAAAGACCTCTATCGATGAGCTCTTTGAAAGGATATAATTCTAAGGTATCGAGCTCTTCTTTTGTTCTATTTAATTTGGGTAAAGTTAAATGCGAATCTTTATCGGTATTGCCATGGCCTGGAAAATGTTTCGCAGTTGCAATCATGCCATTGTCTTGCAAGCCTCGCATGTATTCAATACTCTTTGCTGCTACTCTGTATTTATCTTCTCCAAAAGAACGGTCGTTGATAACTGGATTGCGAGGATTATTATTGACATCAACTACGGGCGCAAAATTCAAATGAATACCCATTCGTTTGCATTGCCTTGCCGTTTCTACCCCAAAATCGTAAATCAATTGGTTGTCGTTGATGGCTCCTAAAGCCATTTGTTTTGGATAACGAACCGTACTATCTAAACGCATCGATAAACCCCACTCTCCATCTATGGAAATTAATAATGGGGTTTTAGCTAAGCCTTGGTAATAATTGGTCAAGGTTGCTTGACGCACCGGACCACCTTGAAAAAAACATAAACCGCCAATTTTATAGTCTCTTACCAATTTGGTAATTTCCTTCACATGCATAGAATCCTTATTAGAAAAGGCCGCAACTGTGAATAATTGACCGATTCGTTCATCTGCTTGCAAGGTATTCATCACCGAATCGACCCAATGATTGGCTTTTTGGGTATCTACCACTTGTGCTTTAGCGATAGATGTGGAGAAAAAAAAGACAATTAAAAGGATATAGCCGGTTTTTTGCATAATAGGTGCCCGAAATTTTTTATATTTTTGTGAGATGGCGATAAATTTATAGGTTATTCCTCAAATAAATAAATCAAAATGCCCTAGAGAGCCTTAAAGTTCTCAACAATGATTAATTTTTTTTAAACGATGTCGAATATTATCCACCTTTTACCAGATGCTGTAGCAAATCAAATTGCTGCAGGAGAAGTTATTCAACGACCGGCATCGGCGGTAAAAGAATTAATGGAGAATGCGGTCGATGCGGGTGCGAGCCAAATTAAAGTTGTTTTAAAAGACGCAGGCAGAGCACTCATTCAAATTATTGACAACGGTAGCGGCATGAGCCCCGAAGATGCCAAGCGCTGCTTTGAAAGACATGCTACCTCTAAGCTTGCAAAAGCAGAAGATCTATACCATATCAAAACCATGGGCTTTCGTGGAGAAGCCATGGCCTCTATTGCTGCTATTGCACAAGTAGAATTAAAAACCAAAAGAACAAGTGATACAACTGGCACATTGGTGCGCATAGAAGCATCACAGATTACTTTGGTTGAACCTTGTAGTAGTAGCGACGGCACAAGCATCTCCATTAAAAACTTATTTTACGTTACTCCTGCTAGACGCAATTTTTTAAAATCGAATTCGGTTGAATTGCGCCACATCATTGAAGAATTTCAAAGACAAGCACTGGCGCATCCAGATATATTTTTCAGTTTACACCACGATGGAAATGAATTATTTCATTTACCAACAGGGAATTTAAAACAAAGAATTACAGGAATATTCGGAAACAACTATGCCGAAAGAATTGTACCTGTTGAAGAAAGCACAGAACAAGTAAGCATTGAAGGCTATATTGGCAAACCTCAATTTGCAAAAAAAACCAGGGGCGAACAGTATTTTTTCGTCAACAACCGTTTCATCAAAGACAATTATTTAAACCATGCCATCAACAATGCATTTGATCAATTGTTGGGCGACAATAGTTTTCCTTTATACATTTTATTCTTAACCGTCGACCCTGCTCACATAGATGTGAATGTGCACCCGACCAAAACAGAAATAAAATTTGAAGATGAAAAAATAATTTACGCTGTGTTAAGAGCAGCTGTAAAAAGAGCATTAGGTAAATACAACATCAGCCCAAGCATAGATTTTAATACCGAAACTAGTTTTGGAAATTTAAAACCATTTGACCCGCTGCATGATGAAATAAGAATTCCTACCATTCCGGTTAATCCAGATTTTAACCCTTTTGGTGCGGCAGCAAACTTGACCCAAAATAATTATGGCGGTTCAAGTAGCTATCAAAAAAAGAGTAATGCCATTGAAGGTTGGGAAACGCTTTATGAAATTGCCGATTCGAATGTAAACAGTCAATCGCAATTAATCGCTGCAACCAACGACGACATACACCATGCTGCAAGTACTAAAAACAGTACCTTTCAAATACATCAACAATTTATTCTCACTCCTATAAAGAATGGAATAATATTAATTGACCAACAAGCAGCACACGAAAGAATTTTATTTGAAAAATTCATTGCGGCTTTGGCAAATAACCAAGGTAGTTCGCAACAAAGTTTATTTCCACAAACTATTAATTTAAGTGTTGGAGACTTTGAATTATTTTTAGCCATAGCCGACGATTTGAAAGCACTTGGATTTGACATTCGAGAATTCGGTAAAAATACCATTGTTGTACATGGTTATCCATCTGAAATTGAAAGTGGAAAAGAAGAGCAATTGATACTTGGCTTATTAGAAAATTTCAAAGAGCAAGCCGCAATTACAAAATTTGATAAAAAAGAACAACTAGCGAAATCTTTGGCTAGGCAATCGGCAATTAAAGCGGGCACCACTTTAAATGCAGAAGAAATTAACCAGTTAATCGACGAGCTTTTTGCCTGTGAACTACCACAAGTAGGCATTAGCGGTAAAGCAAGTTTTATTAAACTGAGTTTAACTGACCTTCGTAAACTATTTGGGTAACACAAATGAACAACTTTAGACCACAAGGATTTTCTTTATTACCCACCGTGGTAAAAAATTTACTCATCATTAATGTATTGGTATTTGCAAGTACCTATGTATTTAAAAATACCATTGGATTAGACTTGAACGATTACCTTGCATTGTATTTTCCAGGTAGCGAATCATTCAAGCCATTTCAATTGGTAAGTCATTTATTCATGCATGGAAACTTCTTTCATTTGTTTTCAAACATGCTTGCTTTGTGGATGTTTGGTTCAACTTTAGAAAATTTCTGGGGCGCTAAAAGATTTTTTATCTTTTATTTTGTAACTGGTTTAGGTGCCGCATTATTACACATTGCAGTACAATATGCAGAAATTATTCCGTTGCAAAATGCCATTAGCGATTACCTTAGTAACCCCACTCCTGAAAGGTTTGAAGCCTTTACATTTCATAATGTTCCTGGAAATTTCAAGCCAATTTTTGTGCAATTAGTAGATGCTTGGAACGCAAATCCAAGTTCAATTTCTATCAAAGACAATACCATTACTTTAGTAAAAGAACTTTCTGTAATAAAAACCAATGTACCAACTGTTGGCGCATCGGGAGCAGTATTTGGATTGTTGCTTGCATTTGGAATGCTATTTCCAAACACCATGATTTACATTTATTTCTTCTTCCCAATTAAAGCAAAATATTTTGTAGCCTTATATGGTGCATTTGAATTATATAGTGGCTTGCAAAATAACCCAAGCGACAACGTAGCTCATTTTGCACATTTAGGCGGTATGTTATTTGGCTACTTGTTGATAAAATATTGGCAAAAAAATCAGTTTAGACAATTTTAAAATGAATTTTATATTCACTGAAATTAAGCGTGCCTTTGCGGATCAAAAAAATCCAATCAATAAATACATTGCCATCAATGCCTTTGTATTTATAGGTTTGCTCATTTCTGCTGCTTTTTATTTCTTAGGAGATATTCCTAATCCATTTAAATTATGGATACTCCACAACTTTTCACTTACCGCAAGTTGGAAAGTGTTTTTGTTCAGACCTTGGACATTTTTCTGTTACGCATTTATCCACGAAAAATTATATCACCTACTTTTTAATATGTTGTTTTTTCATTGGTTTGGAAATATAATCATTGAGTATTTGAACAAAAACCGCATGTTGTTTATTTTTTGGGCTGGGGTATTGGGTGGCGGCATTTTGTATGCTTTATTTTTTGATGGCAACCAACTCATTGGTGCCTCTGCAGGTGTGATGGCGCTTGTAATTGCAAGTGCCACCTTATTGCCTAATTACGAAATTGTATTAGCTATTTTTGGACGTATTCCATTAAAATACGTGGGTATTGCTTATCTAGTTGTTGACTTGATAAGCATGACAGGCAGCAATGCTGGCGGCAGTGTGGCACATTTGGGTGGCGCATTGATTGGGTTCCTCACTATCAAACAAATACAATCGGGTAATGATTGGTCAGGTATGGTAATTCGTATCAATTCCTATTTAGACAAACTATTTACGCGCAAAAACAAATTAAAAATTGTGCATAAAAGTGAGCAGCAAACACAAGCAAGCCAAACTGTTGTATCGCAAGCCGAAGTAGACCAAGTACTCGAAAAAATTACTAAATCTGGATACGATAGCTTAAGCAAATCAGAAAAAGAAATTTTATTTAAAGCAAGTAAACCATGAAAAAAGCGAAAAAAAGATCCTTCTTCTATTGGGCAATATTTGTCATTAATTTTTTTGTGGCCTTTGCCCTACTTGCATCTTATACCTCACCTTGGATAAGCCCAAGTTTATTTTGGCCAATTGCATTTATTGGTTTAGCATATCCCTTTATTTTTTTATTGAATATTATTTTTGCCATTTATTGGTTAATCAGGTTAAGATGGGTTGCCATTGTATCTATTAGTATGATTGCACTTGGATACCAAGTTCACCCTACCGTTTTTGCATTTCAAATGCCAAGTAAAGTAGACACCAACCCCGATTCCACTTTGCGTATCATGACCTACAATGCGCATAGTTTCAGACCCATCAACACCAATAAATACGACAAGAAATCGAAACATTCAATGATCGAATTATTGCTTTCTGAAGATGCCGACATCATTTGTTTTCAAGAATTCTATACACGCAAAAGAGGCGAATACGCCATCAAAGATTCCTTGCAAAAATTTGGCGAACTAAAATTCTACCGTTACCAAACCATCGATTCAATTGAAAACGAATTGATGTCTCAAGCGATATTTTCAAAATACCCAATCATCAATTACCATAAAATTCCATTCTATGAGGGCAAGCACCCAAACATGTGTAGTTATGCCGATGTAGTTGTAAATGGAGACACCATAAGGGTCATTAATGTGCATTTGCAATCGATCAGTTTTAAGCCTCAAGATTATAATTATTTCCATAAAGTAACCACCGAAGCAGAAACCGATTTACAATCTTCTAGGCGCATTGGCAGCAGGTTAAAAAACGCTTTTATTCGCAGAGCCAGCCAAGCCGAATTAGTAAAAGAATTAATTGACGAAACCGAATACAAAGTCATTGTTTGTGGCGACTTCAACGACACCCCAAATTCTTATGCTTTTAATGTAATTGGCAACGGATTAAAAAGTGCATTTCAAGAAAAAGGCAGTGGGCTTGGAACCACTTATGGTGGGGCATTCCCTAACTTTCAAATTGATTATATCTTATGCGACCCCGCAATGGAGGTGCTAAATTATAAAATCATCAAGAAAAAATACTCCGACCATTATCCAGTTGTAGCAGACATTCAGTACAATAAATAGCTTTTTTTAAGGCTTTTGAAATCTCAAAATTGTAATAATTCCGTATGTTTGTAATATGAGTCAGGTTATCAGTTTATACAATTCCTTAAGTAGAAACAAAGAAGTTTTTGAGCCCATTAATGCCCCATTTGTAGGCATGTATTTATGTGGCCCTACTGTTTATGGCGATCCGCATTTAGGACATGCGCGTTCGGCAACTACATTTGATATCGTTTACAGATACCTTACCCATTGCGGCTATAAAGTTCGCTATGTTAGAAATATTACAGACGTTGGTCATTTAGAAAACGACGGCGACGAAGGCGATGATAAAATTGCAAAACGCGCGCGACTAGAAAAATTAGAACCAATGGAAGTGGTGCAATTGTATACCAATGCTTACCACGAAATGATGGACAAATTAAATATTGTTCGTCCAAGTATTGAACCAAGAGCTTCTGCACACATCATCGAACAAATTGAGATGATTGAAAAAATTGTTGCTGCAGGTTTAGCATATGTTTCTAATGGTTCTGTTTATTTTGATGTTTTAAAATACAATGAAAGTGAAAATTACGGCGAATTATCCGGCCGAATTTTAGAAGACTTAATAGCACATGCTGGCGAAGGCAGAAGAACGTTAGAAGGCAAAGAAGAAAAGAAAAATTCTTTTGATTTTGCCTTATGGAAAAAAGCATCGCCAGAACATATCATGCGCTGGAACTCCCCATGGAGCTTAGGTTTCCCGGGGTGGCACATCGAATGTTCTGCTATGAGTAATAAATATTTAGGCGAACAATTTGACATACATGGCGGCGGAATGGATTTACTTTTCCCTCACCACGAATGCGAAATTGCACAATCTAAAGCAGCCAATCATTGCAACCCTGCAAAATATTGGATGCACAATAATATGATTACCATTAACGGAAAAAAAATGGGCAAGTCATTAGGCAATGCCATTAACTTAAGCCAATTTTTTTCTGGAGATCATGCATTGCTTACACAAGCATACCATCCAATCACTGTTCGCTTTTTCTTTTTGCAAGCACACTATCGCAGTACCTTAGATTTTTCTAATGAAGCTTTACAAGCAGCAGAAAAAGGATTAAAGAAAATGATCAATGGTTTGCGCACAGCCAAATCTTTGAATTATTTAGTTGACGCAAATATTAGCCTTGATGCCGAATTAGATGCTTCCATTCAACAAGAATGCCAAGAAGTATACGATGGCTTAAATGCTGACTTTAATACAGCTATGAGCATAGCGGCTTTATACAATTTATTGAAACGCATCAATTCATTGAAAGCCAAACACCTTGCATACAGTAGCATTAGCAAAGCAACATTCGAAAAATTGTTACATACATTTATTCAAATTAACGAAGAAGTGTTGGGCATTTCAGAATCAAAAATGTTGGAAGGTGCAAGTCCAATTGCAATGTTAGACGCTTGGATGGAAAGTTACCAAACCGCAAGAGCAAATAAAGACTTTGCTTTAGTAGATACCATTCGTGCAAACTTCAAAGCAAACCAGATTATAATCAAAGACAGCAAAGAAGGCTCTGAGTGGGCTTACGAAGAATAATAAATATCCATGAAAAAATATTTTTTTGGCTTAGCATTGGTTTCCCTTTTCATAATGGAAGGTTGCCAATCAGAAAGCAAACAAACAACAAACAACGATAACAAAGTTGATAGCAATGTTGCATTACCTGTTTTCAAAGAAGACAGTAGTTTTAAATTCATTGAAGCGCAATTAGCCTTTGGCACCAGAGTGCCTAACAGCAAAGGACACAGCGCTTGCGCAAATTATTTAGCAGAAAAATTAAAGCAATACAAAGCAAGTGTTTTTGTGCAAGAAGGAAGCGTAACCGCATTCGATGGAAAAAAATTAAACATTAAAAATATCATTGCATCTTATAATCCAAGCAATCCTAAACGCGTATTACTTTGCGCGCATTGGGATAGCAGACCTTTTGCAGATCAAGACAGCAAAGACCAAGACCAAGCAATTATGGGTGCTAACGATGGCGGAAGTGGTGTGGGAGTATTGTTAGAAATGGCTAGGTTGTTTTCTATTCAAAATCCAAACATTGGGGTTGATTTAATTTTATTTGATGCCGAAGATTATGGACAACCTGAAGGAAGTAAATTTCCAAGCATGCAAGATTCTTATTGCTTAGGCTCGCAATACTGGTGCAAGAACCAACCAAGTAAAGGATACCAACCCATGTATGGAATTTTATTAGACATGGTGGGTGGCGAAAATGTAGTTTTTCATCAAGATGAAATCTCTAGAACCTACGCTCCTGCTGCCGTTGAAAAAGTATGGAATGCAGCTGCTAAAGCTGGTTACTCTAGTACTTTTGAATATAAAAATAGCCCAGCCATCATCGATGATCATTATTACATCAATACCTTATTAAACATTCCGGTAGTTGACCTTATACACCACGACGAAAGCAGTAATACTGGGTTTTGGACTCACTGGCATACACACGAAGATAACATCAACAACATCAGTAAAAAATCTTTGAAAGCAGTTGGGCAAACTTTGGTAGAAGTAATTTATTCAGAAAAATAAAAATTACACTTCGTTTACCTCGTAATAAACTTCTGTTACAGGGCTGAATAAATAAATGGCACCTGTGGCAATTTCTTTGCATTTAAATCTTTTGCGCAACAAAGCTATTTTTTGAAATTCACGTCCTGTTTTCATTTTGAAAATTCCACCCATAGGTACTGTGGAAACAAATACCATTTTTGAAACGGGATCAAATTCTTTGAGCACTTTTAATAAATGAATATCGGTACAACTAGCGGCTGCAGGGTTGTTCATGTATCGACGTAAGGCGAATTCTATGCGTTCTGGAAAAATTCCTTTTTCCAAAAATGGATTCATCAATCTTTTATATTCTGTTTTCCATTCTTCACCATGCGCTTTAACTTTATTGCGATAGGTGTTCCAATTACTTAAATGTGCAAACTCGTGAATTAAAGTAATGAGAAAAGCATATTGATTTAAATCGACATTGATTGAAATGCGATGGCCCCTGCCTGCGTAAGGATGACGGTAATCTCCTAAAACAGATTGCCTAGGTTTGCTAATGGTTAACTCCACTTGAAAATGGTCTATCCATTTAGACATGGTTAATGCCACCTGCTCTGGCAAATACTTTTTCAATAATTCCGCATTCTTTTCGGACATGTGCTAATTATTGAAAGTTAAATTAAGACAGTAATTGATAGACTCCAAATGCGGCAATATATGCAATTGCGGTCATGGTGAATAGCTGTATGAGCGGCCATTTCAAGCCATTTGTTTCGCGGTAAACCACTGCAAAGGTACTCATGCATTGCATGGCAAAAGCATAAAAAATCATCAGCGACATTACTGTTGCAAATGTAAAAGTCAATTCGCCTGTAGTTGGATTTCTTGCTTCTAACATTTTATCGCGAACCGTATCTAAATGTTCTGCATCACCTTGCACACTATAAATAGTTGACATGGTACCCACAAATACTTCTCTTGCGGCAAAAGAAGTTACCAATGCAATTCCAATTTTCCAATCGTAACCTAGCGGCCTAATAGCAGGCTCAATGAATTTTCCAAGTTGACCTGCGTAAGAAGCTTCTAACTTTTCGGCATTCATTTTTGAAGTTAATAAACTCGCTTGCGTAGTATCTGCTTTTATACTTGCTGCATACTTTGCATTAATTTGATCGAAATCTTTTGAAGGACCAAATGTAGCCAAAACCCACAGTATAATAGAGACAGCGAGGATTACCTTTCCTGCTTCCATTACAAATGTTCTGGCTTTATTAAAAATAGTGATGCCTACATTCGACCAACGTGGCATTCTGTAAACAGGTAATTCCATTAAGAAATAACTTTTGCTTTTGGTCTTGATAAATAATTTCAATAACCAACCGGCAAGTAATGCCGAAACAAAACCCAATAAATACATGGCCATTAAAATGAGCCCTTGTAAACTTAAAAATCCAAATACAAATTTATTAGGTACTACTAAAGAAATTAATAAAGTATAAACTGGCAAGCGCGCCGAACAACTCATAAATGGCGTAACAAAAATGGTAATCAATCGGTCTTTCCAATTTTCTATACTGCGTGCAGACATAATTGCGGGAACAGCACAAGCTATTCCAGAAATTAATGGTACAACTGATTTACCATTCAATCCAAAATTTTTCATCAATCGGTCCATCATAAAAGTCACACGGGCCATGTAGCCGGTATCTTCTAGGATGGCAATGAATAAAAATAAAACTGCTATTTGTGGTAGAAAAATCAATACACCACTCATTCCTGGAAGTATACCGCCAATAATTAGATTGGTTAATATTCCAGAAGGCAAGACCGCCTTTAAAAAATTCTCTATGCCAATAAATGCATTTTCAATTAAGCCCATTGGGTATTGCGACCAATTAAAAATAGATTGGAATACCGCAAATAAAATGACGAAGAAAATTAATAAACCAAAAATGCGATGCGTTAAAATCGCATCTAATTTATTGCTTCTGGTTTCATCAACGGCTGGTTTATTTTTACGAACGGTATCACTTAATATTTCATTGATGAAATTATATCGATCAATGGTTTCTGCTACTTGCGTTTTATTTCCATTGAAATGATGCTTCAAACCTATGGCTTCAACTGCATCTTTTTTCTCTTGTGTTAAATTTCCAAGTTCGTGGTAATGGTGCGCTAATTCAAATGCAGCATAATCATTTTCGATGTGAAAATAAGCTTTGATTTCGTCAATTACCTCAGGCGCATAGGCATGAATGTTAATTCCTGTACTCGCTAATTTTGGATTTTCGTATTGTTTAACAATAGCATTTTTTAATTCCTGAACACCTTGAAAGTCTCTAGCAGTAACCGATACAACAGGTATACCTAATTTCTTTTCTAAAAGCGCTATGTCAATTTCAATGCCAGATTGTTTAGCCACATCCATCATGTTGAGTGCTAATACCAATGGCAATTGTAAATCCATTAATTGCGTAAGCAATAATAAATTTCTTTTCAAATTGGTTGCATCAACTACCACCACCACTAAATTTGGGTAGTCGGGATTTTTAGTTGAATTTAAAATTTCTAAAGCAATCTGCTCATCAGCAGAGCGAGGATATAAACTGTATGTTCCTGGTAAATCAATTAATGATGCAGATAAATTTTCGGTTAAATCGAGTTTGCCTGTTTTGCGCTCAACCGTTACCCCAGAAAAATTTCCAATTTTTTGGTTCAATCCTGTAAGTGCATTGAAGAGGGTCGACTTACCAGTATTTGGATTGCCAATTAAGGCTATATTAATTGTAGTATTCAATGCTTATCTAACTAAAATCGTAGCTGCTTCTTTTTTTCTAAGGCTTAATTTATAACCCGAAACTTTGATAGCAATGGGATCTCCCAGCGGCGCGATATTGGAAATCTCGATCTGTTCACCCGGCAAACAACCCATTTCCAATAATAAAATGGAGGTTTCTTCATCCGTAAAAGAATCGATAGTGGCAACAGTCCCAATCGCAATATCTGTCAATTTCCTGAGTTCCATATCCCAAATTTAATAGTGCAATTTATTGCTTATTTATAATAATTCCAAATAAAAGAAATTGGCAATAGCTTGAATTTCAAGTATTTAAAAATTATTTTAAGAGATGCTTAAGAATGATGTAAAATTACCGCCGATTTTGGGCTAGTACTCGAAAAGGTCGGACAATGACACTTAGACTTACAAGCATTCATTGAAACCATTAATAGGACCAAACTTCCTAAAAGCATAAATTTAATTTTCTTGTTTTCCATATTTAAAGATAAGCTTTTCTGCTATAGTTTTAAAAAAAACAAATGCCAACAAAACACCTAAGGTATTTGCTATTTGGTCTTCCCATTCAGCAAAACGGTAAGTGAAAAAATATTTTTGCGAAAGTTCAATTAGGCCACCCCAAATAAATGAAAAAACAAACACAATTTTGTAAGTGTTCTTTTTAAGAATTGGATAGGCTGTTTGTAATTTTAATCCAAACAACAATAAATTCGTAAGCGTAAAATAAAAGATAAAGTGTACCAGTTTATCGGCACCTTCAAATTGTAATAAGCCAATCTCGGGGAGTTCTTGAGGGCGCTTATCGCAAAGATAAGATAGGATGGCAAGCCATCCTATCCAAAATATATTAAACCTCCAAAAGCGCTTAGGCGCCGATGATTGATTGGTATGCATCTGCGTCTAACAATGCAGTTAATTCTGCAGCATCTTTGATAGCAATTTTCACCATCCAACCTTCACCGTATGGATCGCTGTTTACTAACTCAGGATTTGTATCTAATGCTTTGTTGAATTCAACCACTTCAGCAGTAATAGGCATGTATAAATCAGAAACAGTTTTCACCGCTTCAACGGTTCCAAAAACTTCTTCTTTAGCAACAGTTTTACCAACAGTATTGATGTCAACATAAACGATGTCACCTAATTCGCGTTGCGCAAATTCTGTAATACCCACAGTCGCAATATCGCCTTCAATGCGGATCCACTCGTGGTCTTTTGTGTACTTTAATTCGGTAGGAAAGTTCATTGTGTTTTAATTTTTACCAAAGGTACAATTTTTTGGTAAAAAAGCTATGCTCCAATGTTAATTCGGATGCTAAAACCAAGGCTCGTAATGGCCGTAGGGAAAGATGTTGAAATAAATGGTTTAGTAACCAAACGGTCGTAGAACAACCTTACTTGGAACCTTTGATTCAATACATATTCTGCAGACGGTTTAATGCTAATCACGCTTGAGCCCGAAATAACTTCCGATATCTTTTGGTCTAAGCGGTGCACTACCCCTCTGTTGTATCTTATACTGATATCACATTTGATATTTAAATCGTTTTTCAATACGGTTTGAGAATTACCAATTGCAAATGGAATTTTCAAATTATTGGCAATGTAACCAAATCCAATGTTGTATTCTTGGGTATTCAATTGCTCTAATCTGGTATTCGCAAAACTTACTCCAATATTTCTTCCTTGTTTATAATCAACATTAAAAGTCATGCTGTTTTTCATGGTCATGTCAATTCCGATAACTGGAGAAAATTGTTCGGTTAAAGTAATTTGTTGTATCTCATATTCCGGCACAAAATTATTTGTTGATACATAACGAATGGCTTGCGTAGTTGGTTTGTTAAATGCATTCACATTATAACTTGAGGTATAACCATGCGTCATTACAAAGTTTGAAAAATAATCTGCAATTAGAGGAATGCGAATTAAGCCGCTATAATTTACCCTCCAATTTGGTTTTGGAATTTTTGGAAAAGGTGATAAACTATAGCTCGCTGCATCTTTACCCGAGTAAGCAGCTAAAAATGCAGGAATAATTACTTGTTGTGAATATTTACCAAAGCCATCATAAAAGCCAGTAGAATCAATGGTTGTAATGCCTCGTTCATTTGCTAAACGTTGCGAAATAGTAAATCGATTGCTTTCAAATTTATTGAAGAAGGTAGAAGTACCATCTGCTGATAATTTTTCAAATGCCGAATTGAAAGCCATAAACGACATCGAGAAATTACCCGATTCGGTTGGCGCAAAAGATTGGAATTTTCCAAAAGTTGGACTCAATGGGTCGCTGTTGTATTTAAAAAATTCTGCATAATTGAAACCCATCGAACGTTGTGCGGTCACATCGATTCGCATGTCTGGCAATGGTTCAATAGATGCACGCAAACTCATTTCAGTTCGGTCGGTGTGTGCATACCTATTGGTAATAGAATCGTAGGTAGTGATCCATCCATTTTCTGCAGCAGCAAATCGAATGTCTTGTTGTCCACCTAAAATAAAGTTTACCCCTGGTGCATTATTATAGGCCTTACTCATTCCTAAATAATCGGTGCCCGGAATATAACCAGGTAATACTTGGCCGCTCGTTTGACGGTAAGTAATGCCCACATTGCGCAACATAATAACTGTTCGCGCAATTACTTTAAAAATGTCTAATTGATTTGCCGCCGCCGCAATACTATCTTGTTTAGCTTGTTCCCGATCTTTGGCTTTTACAATTTTTAATTTCTCTAATGGGTCGTTCGGATTTTTCTTCGCAACCGGTTTTGATTTTGCTGGGTTGATAAGTGGCTTTAAATATTTCGACTTACCATATAAACCCAACAAATTGAATTGTGGATTTACTTGTAAACTTCTAGAGTTCGAAATAATATTTTCAAATTGCGGACTTGCCAACGAAGCTGCCTTCCATTCGTAGCGGCCATTATAGCTCGTACTCATGGTTACCCAATCAAGCATAGGTAATTTATTAATTGGCACTTGATAGGTTGCCGTTGTTGTTTGTGTAAAGGAAGTAGTTCTTCCCAACGAACGTAAATTTTGTAATAGAGAATCTTTTTTATCTTTCGTATCTATTCTACCAATCGGTTCATCTACCGTTGCTAAATTGGTAGCCGCATAATCAAACTTTAAAGATTTTGTCAATTCATAACGCATACCATAAACCCTGGTTATTCTGAAATCTTTATTGAAAGTTGGCATAATACCAATCATGTTGGTATTTACATTTCTTACTTTATTTTCAGTATAGTAACGGTCTAAATCTACTCTAAAATCAATAGAGGTAGGCGAATAATTAAAATTGAAATCTTTTAAAAGTTTTAAGCTAGGGCTTTTAATAAATTTATCAAATGGTTTTACATTAACAGGGTTATTTGAAAAGTTATAACCCATAGCAGCTTTGTAAGTCTTCTGAATATCGTACTCCGTATTGAAACTGCGTTTCAATTGATCGGTGTAGGCATAAGTAAAATTGAAGTTTTCAATATCATATACCCTAGGGTCGCGGTCTTGTTTAACGCGCTCTTTTTTCACGTTGGTAAAGTTTATACTCTTGCGACGGGTATAATCTTCGGTAATGGTACGTATAGAATCTTGTTCTTTTTGAGATAAATCGCTAAGCACATTTTTTAATAAAATATCTGGATTACCAGGTGAATATTGTGGTGTGCTAATGGCTTGCGAATAACTCACATACATTGGCACTTTTATACCTGTTGTTGCAGGGAAAAATTTACCCAATTCAATATTGGTTGCTACATCCATTTGCACATCGTTTGAACGGTTGCGTTCCGAAACTTTTTTATCTACCGAACCAAAACCATAAGTACTTTTACTTCCAGAAAGTGTAACGTTTGCCAAATCTGCTAATTGCGCATTCACACGCCCAACTGCAGCCCATCCGCCAGCTTCATCAAAATCGGTTAAACGCAATTCGTTGAACCAAACCTGTACACATTTAGGATCTTCTGCAGTATTACTGATATTTCTAACACCCACAACAATTGAACGTACGTTTCCTAAATCGGGATTACCTTTTATCCAAACTTTATTTTTTCCGTCTTGGTATACAAAGTCTACGCCTACTGGTAATTTTGCATTGTTACGCAATTGTTTAGCCAATTGTAAAACTGCAAATGGTATTTGTAATTTATTATAATCGGGCCAAATTTCTGCAGGTAATTTCTGACCAGGTAATGTAACTTTTAATGGAATTTCATATTCATAATAGTTATCAGAATAATCTAAACCAAAACGAACGAATGCAGCCATCTCATCGTTGCGCACATTTTCACCTTCGGCATGCACAAACATTTCCACTCTTTTGTATGACCTGAAATCGTAGCTGCTAATTTTATAAGCCATGGCTTGGTCATCTTTTTTAAAGTTACAAGCATTCAACACCATGGCTTGTTCGTTGATGCGTGTATTTCCCCTTATGTCTTGTAAGTTCTTCTCCTGTTGAATTCCAGGCGGCAATACATATGGAATAGGCAAACGATTTCCGTTCTCTTCAATGTTAATGGTCGATAAATCTACAATAGCTGTTGACTTTGCATTTGTGCCTTCACCAGGCCTAATACTTGGATCTAATTTTCTCCACTCTCCACGTACCAATTGCAATCTTGCAAAACGCAAAGTAACCGTATCAGACCAATTGGTCATGAAGGCTCTGATGAAACGAATCGCACGAAAGTCTTGAATTTCCCCAACACGTTTTTCATATTTAGCAATTGGAATTCTGAACTGATACCAAGTTACATTTTCTGTCCGGCCGTTTGGTAATTTTTTAGCTGCAACAATTTTATCCGTTATGAAAGATGTTTCATCTGGGTTTTGTAAATCTGAAGGCGACAAATGCACGCGGTATTGAAAATATTCATCACGGTCACTTTGCGCGTTATCTCTGTTGATGTCTTCGGTATCTGGGTTTGGCGTTGATGCAGTGTTCGCAATGCCTGTCTTTGCAGTAGATTGCGACTCTGTTGGCGAGTTGCCTTCGGGCGCATTGTAAAGCTTGTAGCGATCTTTAATAGTAGCTTTATCGGCATCTAAATCCGAACCTCTATAATAGTGGTAATCATCGGCAGCTGGATCGGCGATGGCTTGCAAGTAAGCAGGCGAAGTGACGCCGAACTTATTCGCCAAGGCATCTAAATAATTTGTTTTGAAAAAAGTTTTTTCTTCGTCATCGTTCAAACCATCTAAACCAACATCTTGATATTGTCTAGCGGAAACTTCGTTGTCGAAAGCAGTTGTTAAAGGCGGAATCACACCTACTCTTCCCCATAAAGTAGAATCGTATCGAGCAGGGTTACCATCTTTCGGCAAAGCATTTTCAATGGCTTGACTTCCATCTTTCAAAATATCTTCTGAAATATTTCCAAGGTTAAAATATAAATCACCACCCGACGAACCACTATTGTAAATAAAAGGATCCATCATCCAAAACTCAATGAATTCAACGTTTAGCGCTTCAAAGTCGTTCGACTCTAGCTTACGCATAATACCACCCCAAGAGGCAGTAGGATTTTTAAAAGTACCGTCGTCGTTTAACCTGTCGACAGAAAAATTATAAGGTCCTCTTTCTTTTGGATAAAAAGTTAAATCGAGTGTCGATAAAATTGTTGGCGTTCCGGTAGGCGTTTGTTTATTAGGAAAAACTTCTTGCTCGGTTACCTCACGAGAATAATGATTAGACAATTGCACTTTATCTGTTCTGATGTGTGCAGGCGTTAAAGTATTTGTTCTACTGAAAAATAAATTATCAATTTGATAATGCGAAAGTCTGGCACGGTTAAAGCCATAACTTAAATCGTTGAATAATTTTGATTCTGGAAACATTACCGGTGTGCTCGACATGGTCCAAGCATTTGCCGTTCTCAAATCGATGGTAGAACGTGTGCCTTCAAAGTCGTCAATGTAAGATGTTCCAGAGCTGTTACCACCAGTGTTTAATGCAGCTGCATGTCCAGGGTCTAACATGGCATACTCGCCAGAAATCGTAACCGACGACGGTGCTTTGGTATCGATGAACGGAAGTTTATCAACCATTTTTGTTAGGAAACGCGAATCGCTTCTATAATTAAAATCAAAACCATACATGTTGTTCGCACTAGGTTCATCACCAATATTTACTTTAGAAGTAAGTGGTCTTTCAGACAATCTCACCAAGGTACCACCCAAATTTAATTTATCATCAAATTTGTAATCGAAGCGTGATGCAAAATAAGAACGCGATTGAATACCGAACAAAGTAGAACTTTCTAAATCAACAGTAATGGGTTGTCCTGAACTTAAAATACCTTGGTTAGTAATTTTTACACGACCAATGTTATAGTCTACTTGGTAGTCGCTTCCTTCTACTAATAATTGTGTACCTGCTTTCACTACAACAGAGCCTTGTGGAATATTAATGGCATTCAAAGAAAATTCCGAATTACTCAAAGACTGAAACGAACCTTCAATGGTAAATTTATTTTTACGCGGAAATTGTTGTGCCCTAAATTTAGTCGAATCGTACAACTCAGTAAATGCAGTATTCCCAGCCAAAGTTAAATCGCCATCGGCAGCCAATCGATCATATAAATATTTACCAAATGGTTCAATTTTAGGAAAAATAATTCGACCATTTGCCGCATTAACGGTAATGCCTTCCACAAAGTCAAACACGCCATCGGGCGTTGGCGTTTGCTTCACATCTAATTTATCTAAGCCCAAAACACGAATCAAGGGAATGTTCTTGATGTTATCTGGACCACTTGGAATAAAATTAATGTTGTTAGAAGTTTTTTCGTCGAGGTATAAAATGTTCAATTTAAATTCTTGTGGATTTATTTGAAATGCATTTAATGAATAAATATTTTTCATCATTAAATCCCAAGTTGGCAAACTTGTTTTCAAAGAAACGTTTTTCAAAAGTTTAGTTACTAAAACCGTTGCTGGCGTTGTTTCCTGTCTTTCGTTTGCAAACTCACCTACGGTAAATTCTTTTCCGTTAACAGTATAACGATAGGCAACAGACAAAACTTCATCCGAATTCAATGGCGCGTTTAATGAAATATAACCCAATTGTGAGTTGAATGTAAACTCCCGATCAGATAGTTTTCTTGCCCTGATTTTTGCGTAGTTATCGGGGCCGCCTTTATCATTGAAATAAGTATTGATGGTATTATCTGAAACCGTTCTAACAGCTGGTGGAAGTAAATCTAATAAGTTGTTGGAAGGAGTGGCACCGTTGGCGCTGGTCGAATTCGGATAGGGATCGTTGCTTAAAATAAAACTTGGGTCGTTGGTAAAGATGCGTTTGTTTTCACCCAAATCTATTAAAGCCAATACATCTCGCGTGTCATCTAAACCATTGCGGCTGCGGTCGGTTACCCAAACCTCTACCCTTGAAATTAAAATATTCGATTTTACAATTGGCGGACTCTCTAATGCTTTGTCGTAGTTATCTCTAAAATATTGCGACAAGAAAAAATGTTTATTCGCTTCGTAATTATCCGCTAAAAATTTGAATTCTGTTTTTTGTGCGCCGTTGGTAATTTTAATTTGTTTCTTCTCTGATTTTTGTTGAGAGAATACACTGGTTACTGTTAGCTTTCCAAATTGCAATTGTGTTTTTACACCGAATAAACTTTGGCTTCCACTAATTAAACTGCTGGTTAATGGCAAAGAAACATTTCCTAATTCAATTTTTTTAATGATCTCATCTTCGTAGCCCGTGTATTCCAATTTCATTTGGTTCTCGAAATCGAAAGTTGCTTCGGTATTGTAGTTAACAGAAGTTTTTAATTTATCCCCAATACTTCCAGTTACATTCAATTGAATCTTTTGATCAAAATCAAATTGCGTTGTACTGCGCTGTCTTTCACTCAATAACGGATTGTCGTTTCTATTGAACCTTCCCGCAAAGATAAGCTCGGCGGTACCTTGCGGGCGAATGTCTACTTTACTACCGCCAAAAATTCGATCAAAAACTTGGTTGTTGACATACAATTTTGGCGTTACGCTATTTCCGCTCACTAAAGCGTTCTCTGCTGCACGTAATTTCCAATAATCTAATTTGCTTTTTTGTGCTTCTTGTTTTTGAAATTCTTCAAAAGTTAAATAAGTTGGCGCTTTATAAAATTTACCTCCAATACTTTCTGTAATGGTATACATTTTAGTATTCGGATCGTAGCTTACTTTGCGTTCTAAATTCGGCGGATCTTTTAAATCAATTTTCTTTTTAGTTGGCGTAAGTGTAGCCGCCGGAGCAAGTATTCCTGAATCTATTAAATCAACATCAAAAGCATAGGCAAACACACTTGCATCTGCCGTCCATGTAAATGACAGTGCAAATGCAAAAGATATCATGATGCCTACCACCCAACGCAAAGTAGCTGGGAAGTTTTGTTGATTTTTCAAATTGATAAATGCTATTAACCTCGACTAACTATAAACTCTTCAATGCCGCTTTAATAATTTGCTCCACAGAAATAGTTCCTTCTGCAGTTCTCATTACTGCATCAATTGCTTTATCGGCGGTGTTTTTATTAAAGCCTAACATGACCAATGCAGATAACGCTTCATCTCGCGTTGTATTGTTGGTTGGAGCAGATAAAAGTGTGCTAGGACCCTCTTTTTTCAACTTATCTTGCAATTCTAGGATCAATCTTTGGGCAGATTTTGGACCAATTCCTTTAATTCGCTGAACCAGAGGCACATCGCCTTTTATAATGGCTTCTTGGATTTCTAATGGAGAAATCGACGAAAGCATCATTCTGGCCGTATTTGGGCCAATTCCCGAAACCGAAATTAAGTGCGTAAAAAGCCTTCTTTCGGTTTCTTCGTAAAACCCATATAACGTATGCGCATCTTCGCGCACATTAAGGTAAGTATGTAATTTCAAGTGTTCTTGCGAACCAATTTGCGAATAAGTATGCAAAGAAATATTGATGAAATAGCCAACCCCTGCAGCTTCAATTACCACATCGGTTGGGCTCTTCGTAATTAATTTTCCGTTGATATGATAAATCATTATTTGCGCAGCTTAATCGTTTTCTCTCTAATTTTTGCGCCTAAAGTTTTTGCTTTAGTCGTTACTTTTTGCATCGCATTTTCTTCTTTAGATTGTGCGTCTACTACAGCAATGGTTACCATGTTTACAATTTCGCGAACCGATGAACCTAATTGTAAAATGTGAACTGGTTTTTTCATTCCAACTAAAATTGGACCTACCGCTTCTGCACCACCAATTTCTTGCAAAATTTTATAGGCCGCATTTCCCGAATCTAAATTTGGAAAAATTAACGTGTTAGCTGCTTCGCCGTTTAAAGTTGAAAAAGGAAAATTATCTTTTAATAAATCTGCGTTCAATGCAAAGTTTGCTTGCATTTCACCATCGACAATTAAGTCTGGATATTGTTGGTGTAAAATTTCCACTGCTTTACGCACCTTCATAGGGTTAGGTGTTTCAGAGCTTCCGAAATTAGAATAAGACAACATGGCAATGCGTGGGTTGATGTTAAATTTCTTCACCGACTTTGCAACCAGTTTCGTAATGTCTACCAACTCATCTACATTTGGATCGATGTTAACAGTAGTATCCGCTAAAAATATTGGACCTTTTTTGGTTAACATCAAATACATGCCCGCTACTTTTTTAGTATCCGCTTCGGTACCGATAATTTGTAATGCAGGGCGAACTGTTAATGGATAATTTTTAGTCAATCCAGAAATCAAAGCATCTCCATCTCCATGGTCTAACATCATGGCGCCAAAATAATTTCTGTCGCGCATTGCTTTTTTCGCTTCGTATTCAGTAACCCCTCTGCGTTTTCTTTTCTCGAAAAATAGTTGCGCATAATCTGCTACCATTTTTTCTTCTATACGTGGATCAATAATTTGAACATCTGTTAATTCTAATTGATGTTCTTCAATTAACGAATGTATTTTTGTTGCATCTCCTAATAAAATTGGAATGGCAATGCCTTCTTCTTTTACAATTTGTGCTGCTTTTAAAATTTTATAATTATCTGCTTCTGCAAATACCACACGTTTAGGATCGCCTTTTGCTTTCACTGTTAATGCGCGCATCAACTTATCGTCTAAGCCTAAACGTTTTTTCAATTCTTCTTTGTAGGCTTCCCAATCTTTTATTTTGTGACGCGCCACGCCAGAGTCGATGGCTGCTTTGGCTACTGCCGGTGCCACGTGGCTAATTAACCTAAAGTCAAGTGGCTTTGGAATTATGTAATCTTTTCCGAAGCAAATATTTTTTTGATTGTATGCTAAGTTCACAGCTTCTGGAACTGGAAGTTTTGCTAAATCTGCAATGGCTTTCACCGCTGCAATTTTCATTTCTTCATTGATCGCAGTTGCACGCACATCTAATGCGCCTCTAAAAATATAAGGGAAACCTAATACGTTGTTTACTTGATTCGGATAATCCGAACGACCCGTTGCCATGATTAAATCTTTACGCGTATTGATCGCTAAGTTATAATCAATTTCAGGATCAGGATTTGCCATTGCAAATACAATTGGATTTTTTGCCATCGATTTTAACATCTCTGGTGTAAGTGTATTTGCCGAAGATAAACCAATCACTGCATCGGCATCTTTCATCGCATCTTCTAGCGTATGTAAATTTCTTTTCGTTGCAAAATGACGTTTGGTATCGTCCATGTGATTTTTTCTATCCGCACGAATTACACCTTCTCTATCAATCATCACAATGTTCTCTAAGCGCGCACCCATAGACACATATAGCTTAGAGCATGATATAGCTGCAGCACCTGCGCCAATCACTACCAATTTTATTTTATCAATTTTTTTCTTTTGTAATTCTAATGCGTTAAGCAATGCCGCTGCAGAAATAATTGCCGTACCATGTTGGTCATCGTGCATTACCGGAATACTCAATTCCGCTTTTAGTCTTCTTTCAATTTCAAAACACTCCGGTGCCTTGATGTCTTCTAAGTTGACGCCACCAAAAGTTGGTTCCATCGCTTTCACCGTGCGCACAAATTCATCTACGTCGGTTACGTTTAATTCAATATCGAATACATCAATGTCTGCGAAAATTTTGAACAACACGCCTTTCCCTTCCATTACTGGCTTCGATGCTTCTGCACCAATATTTCCTAAACCTAAAACGGCAGTACCATTACTAATTACCGCAACTAAATTTCCTTTAGCTGTGTATTTGTAAACGTCTTCCACATTGTCGGCAATTGCTAAACAAGGTTCAGCAACACCTGGCGAATAGGCAAGCGATAAATCTCTTTGAGAATTGGTAGCCTTTGTCGGAATAACTTCAATTTTTCCGGGGCGCCCTTGTGAGTGGTAATCAAGGGCATCTTGTTGTTTGCGTGTAGTCTTTTTCATCTTTCCTTCTAATACATTCTAAACATGAAACAAATATAAGAAATTCGAGGCAATGAACAAGTTTGCCATATGGCTAAAAACCAATACAATAGGCTTATTTCGATGTTTTTGAGCAAAAAAAAATCCCCGCAATTTGCGAGGATTTCGTAGATCTATTCGAATCGTTGATTATGCTTTTTTAATCACTTTTAAAATCATTCCAGCTTTCAAAGATTCGTTGCTTTTTAAACCATTTAATGCCCTTAATTTTTCAATGGTCATGCCTTCAAATCTTTTAGCAATTGCCCAAAGCGTATCGCCATTTTCCACTTTATATAAAACCAGTTTATCTTCTGAATTTCTATTAGGCACTTTTGCAGTTAGGGTAGTTTCTTCGCTTTGTTCTTTCGAATTTTTCGATACTACTTTTTGAACCGTTGCTTGAATATTAATTTTTTGACCTACTAAAATTTTAGAAGAATTAAGGTCATTCCATTTTTTAATATCGTCTAAACTTACTTCGTATTTAGCTGCAATTCTTGCTAAGTTATCGCCTGCTTTTACGGTATACGTTTCTTTCTTAATTACATTTTGAACGGTTACTTCTTCCGCTTGTTTTGTATTTTCAACAGGAGCATCTGTGCTCGCAACAGCTTGCTGCTGCTCAGTTACAGGCGCTACTTTAGTTTTAGTTGCTTTGTTTTTTGCCATCAATTGAATTGGTGTTGTTGATGGTACTACTTTAATTTCACGCTTAATTCTTAAACGTTGGCCTGCTACTAAACTGTTGCGCTTTATTTTATTCCATTTTTTAATTTCCGAAACACTTACATCGTATTTACTCGAAAGTTTGCTTAAAGTTTCCCCTTTACGCACTACGTGAGTTTTATATACCGTACGCGAATTTGCCAACGGATCGGTGTTTAAAACGAACATCGATTCTACGTTGGTTTTATTAGGGAACGAACGGTAAAGTGAATCTTTATTTAAGGATAAAATATCTTTTCTAGTTGCTGGAATTTTAATCGTGAAAGACTCGTTGTAAGCGGGTACAAAATCTTTTTTGAAAATCGGATTCAGAATTTTTAATTCTTCAGCAGAAATACCACAAAGCTTTACAATGTCTTTGAAAGCTACTGGTTGCGCTAATTGCACCGTATCCGTCATGAAACTAAAGTTCGGGTATGTTGGATAAATGTTGTGCACTTCTGCGCAATTCATAATGTATGTTGCGGCAATATATGCAGGTACATACCCTCTTGTTTCACCAGGTAAATAATTTCTAATTTCCCAGAATGTTTTTCCACCACCACTTTTTCTAATGGCTCTGTTTACGTTACCAGGACCACAGTTATAGGCAGCAATTACCAACAACCAATCGCCATAGCGTTTGTACATGTCAACAAAGTACTTAGCCGCTGCATGGGTTGCTTTTAAAGGATCACGGCGCTCATCTATGTGCGAAGTAATTTTTAAATTATACATTTTACCAGTAGTAAACATGAACTGCCACATACCAGTTGCTCCTACCGGAGAAACCGCATAAGGATTCAATGCCGACTCTACAATGGCTAAATATTTAAATTCTGTTGGAATGTTGTATTCTTTGAAAACACGTTCTACCATCGGAAAATAAAATTCCGATAAGCCCAGCATGCGCTCTACTTGTTCGCGTCTACGAAAAGCATATAAATTGATATAACCTTGCACATGCTCGTTATAATCTAAGGGAATTTGCTTGGTTAAAGAATCGAGTCTTTTTTTATAAACTGCTAGTTCAAACTTAGGCGCAATGTTTAATTGCGATAAATCAACCTCTGGAATCACAAATGAAGTGTCGTCAGAAGTAGTTCCCAGTGCGATAGCAGCAGTTGGAATTGCCGAAGTTTTCGCATTCACCGTTAGGGTAAATAACAAAAGCAGTAAGGCAATAGGATATATTCTTAAATTCATTTGTTCGATGTTAGGTAAAAAATAGATTTAAAGGCTATTTTTTAGATGCCAAAGCTGCTAATTTACGGTTTTAAAAATTAAAAATGACCGTTATTCGTGGCTTTGGGTTAAATAATGCGCAAAATCGAGCATTTCTTGCTCTCCAAAGCGTTTTCCAATTACTTGAATTCCAATAGATAAGCCATTAGAATGTGTCTTTTCGGGCACCGAGATAGCTGGTAAACCTGCCAAAGGCGCTTGAACGGTAAAGATATCTGCCAAATACATTTGTACCGGATCACTCGTTTTCTCGCCTAATTTAAAAGCGGTGGTTGGAGTGGTTGGTAAAATAATTAAATCGTAGTTGGCTAAAATTTCGTTTGATTTTTCTTGAATGATGCGACGTACTTTTTGCGCCTTCGCATAATATGCATCGTAGTAACCTGCGCTCAACACAAAAGTGCCCAACATAATTCTACGTTTTACCTCTTCGCCAAAACCTTCTGAACGAGAAAGTTTATAAGTCGATTCTAAATCGGTTGCGTTAGGGCTACGGTATCCAAAATGAACGCCATCGTATCTCGATAAATTCGAAGATGCTTCGGCAGTAGTCAATACATAATAAGTAGGTACCGCATATTTTAAATATGGAAAGCTTACCGCTTCAACGGTATGCCCTGCTGCCTTTAAGGATGCTACACGTGCATAAATTGCAGCTTTAACTTCTGGATCGATTCCTTCGGTATCAATGGTTTCAGAAATATATGCAATGCGCATATTTTTTTTCGGCGCTTGTAAATTTGAAAAAGTTTCTACCGCTTTTGAAGAAAGCGTAGCATCATATTCATCTTTACCTGCAATCACTTCTAAAAGTAAAGCACTGTCTTTTACAGTTCTGGTAATTGGTCCAACTTGGTCGAAAGAAGATGCGTATGCAATAATACCATAACGCGAAACCCTTCCGTAGGTTGGCTTCATGCCTACCAAGCCACAGAATGCAGCTGGTTGACGAATAGAGCCACCGGTATCGGTTCCTAAAGAAGCTAAGCACATATCAGCTTGCACCGAAACTGCAGAACCACCCGACGAACCGCCAGGAACCAATGTATTATCTGCAAAGTTTAATACCTTGCCGTAGTACGAAGTTTCGTTCGACGCACCCATCGCAAATTCATCACAGTTTACATGTCCAATAATAATGGCATCTTCTGCTAAAATTCTTTCTACAACAGTCGAGGAATAAATAGATTTAAATCCATCTAAAATTTTTGAGGAAGCAGAAACAGGATGGTCTTTATAACAAATCATGTCTTTGATGCTGATCACCATACCCGCCAGTTTACCTGCGGTACCGGCTTTCAGCTTGGCATCAATTTGTTCTGCGCGCTTCAATGCCTCTTCGGCATATACGTGCACAAATACATTGAGGTGTTGATAGGTTTCAATTCTTTGAAGATAGTAATTCACCAAAGCAACCATGGTTGTTTCGGAAGCCAATAAGTCTGTGCGTACCTCTTCTAATGAATGATAAGTTCTCAATGTATTGTAAATTATTTTGGAAGGAAATTAAACTAGTTGTTTTCTTTGTCTTTCATGCTGTCTTCAAGGTCTTTTTTAACCCCATTAGAAGCATCTTTAAATTCTCTGATTCCTCTTCCCATTCCACGCATCAATTCAGGAATTTTTTTACCGCCAAATAACAAAAGTGCAAGCACTACAATCAAGATTACTTCTTGACCGCCTAGGTTTAATAATAATAAGCTTGATGAATTCATTGTTCTAAAATTTAGACCCAAAAATAACAAAAAAAACGAAGAAAATAGGGCTTTTTTACCTTGCTAACCAGTCTTTCGGGTTCAGCTTTTGCATGCCTTTCCAAATTTGGAGCTCTACCGTGGTTAATTCTTCTTCGGTATTGGCCTGCCCAATGTTTTGTTTGGTACTTACTTTTTGTCCGTTTCTAACCGACACCGATTTTAAATTTGAATAAACCGTTACGTATTCACCATGTCTAATTAAGACTGCATTTTGTCCACCTGGAATTTGAATTACACCCGATACCGTTCCGCCAAAAATTGCACGCACCGATGCAGCTCCAGTTGTTTTAATATCGATGCCATTATTTTGTACCATTACCCCTTTTAATTGTGGGTGTTCATGTGTACCAAAAAATTCTACAATGGTTCCTTTTTCTACTGGCCATGGTAAGCGACCTCTGTTTGCCGTAAAGTCTTCAGAAAGTTTTAGCGCTTCTGGCGTAAGTGTTAAATTACTCGATGCAGTTTTGCTAGTAGTTGGCATTTCTTTACCCGCTGCTTTTGCTTCTGCCTCTGCTTTTTTCCTTGCTGCTTCAATTTCTTTACGAATAATATCTTGAATCATGCGATCCATTTTTCGTGCTTGATTTTGCTTTTCCGAAATTTGTTTTTTCAAACTCGATTCCTTAGCCGTCAACTGGCTAGCCATTTTCAGCTGTTGCTCTTTTTCTTTACTGAGTGTAACTTTTTCTTTTTGTTCTTCTTGTAATAAACCACTCTTTACTTTTTTATTGCTTTCTAAATCGGTTTTTACCTCTTCCAATTTATTTTCTTTAGACTCAATTTGTGCCGCTTGCTTTTGACGGTAGTCTGAAAATTCTTGTAAATATTTTAAACGCTTGTACGCTTGGTTAAAGTTTTTGGCAGCAAAAATAAACATCATTTTAGAATAGGCATTTTGGTTTCGGAATGCAAAACGAACCATGGCTGCATATTCTTTTTTCAGTTTCGCTAACTCTGCTTGCAAGTGTGCAATGTCTCCTGCAGTCTCATCAATTTTACCAGCTAAAACAGATACTTCCGAACTAATGGTTTTGATTAAATTTTCACGCAATTGAATTTGCTTTTTCAATGCATTGATTTGCGAAAGCGTTGCCTTCTTATTTTTTTGAGTTTCTTTTAAAATTTTAGTGGTTTGCGCAATCTCCTTTGCAATTTCCTTTTTACGCTTTTCTAAATCTTCTTTAGACTGCGCATGAACAGCAACTAGGCCAGATGTAAGGCTTAGCAATAACGAAAACAATATAATTTTTAAATATCTCAACTTATTTAGGGGCATTAAATGGAAACACTAAGCTATTTACTTTTTCAATTTTTACAAACTGAATATTCAATTTTACTAAATCTTTTGGAGAAATAGCCTGTACATTGATGAGCGATGGAAACAAATAGGCATCAATGCTTTTGTAATCATCGTAATTAATTACCAACGATTTTTTGGTTAAAGTATCCGATAATTTCCATTCGCTGCTTTTGTAATTTGCCTTCTGAAAAATGGCATTTAATATTTTATTCCCCTCCGTTTGGGTGAAATTGAATTGATCGGTATTGGTTTCAAAACTTGCTTTCGATGGATCTATTTGCGCAGGAATGTTTCCAATTAAAAGCGATTCAATTAAATCAAAACTTATTGGGTAATTAATCAAATTAGAAAGGTATGCATAATCGCCTTCGTTGAATTCGTTGTTGAGCCTGTTGACAATTTTAACACTGTCTTTGGTAAGTAACACACGCGCCACTTCCAAGCTACCCAAGGCATTCACCGATACCCAAATTTTTTGAGCCGATTGCATTCTGAAATTTAAAGTTAAATTTTGCGATTGACTTTTCGACTTAAAAGCAACTTTCGCTTTTGCTGTTAGTAAATCGTATTTGAATTGATGCGAAGGTAATTCTTGAATAAAATTCAGTCGTTCTTTTGCTTCGGCCGTTAAGGTAGGTGCCGCAATTTTTGCAGTAATGGTTTTGGCCACACGACAAGCATTCAATGTAAAAAACATTGCGATTAATGCAATCCAAATGCGCTTATTCAAACCATTTTCCTTCCATTATTTTTTGTGCTAATTTATCAGAACCCTGCCCTAAAGACTGCGCAATTTTCCAATTCGCTAATGCTTCTTCTTTCCTATTCAAAAAATATAAAATATCGCCGTAATGCTCCATAACTGTTACGCTTTTGTGTTCCGCACCAGCAATGGCACGTTCCATCCAAAGCAAAGCCTGCTCGTATTTGCCCATTTTAAACAATACCCAAGCGTAGGTGTCTTGAAAAGAGGCATTGTTGGGCTGCAATTCATTTGCACGCTTTGCCATTTCAGCAGCTTTTGGCAATTGTTCATTTCTTAACGATAAATAATAGGCATAATTGTTCAACACAAAAACTTCATCTGGTTTTAATGCTAAGGAAGCATTGTAAAAAGAATCCGACTTTGTATTGTTTTTCAGTTCGTGGTATACATCGCCTAAACCCGAATAAATTTGTGCCTGCAATTCTTTGTTATCAAAAGTAAGATTTAAGGCATTTTGATAAGCAGTTGCAGCAGCCGAATAATTTTTGCTTTGAAATTGTGCCGCAGCATTTAAATAAAATACAAAATTCTGATTCGGAAATAAGACCATGGCTTCGCTCGAAGATTTCAATAAGCCAGTATAGTCTTGCGTTTCTGCTTGCAATAACAATAAATTTTGCCAAACTGCAAATACACTTTTATCTAGTGAAATAGTTTGCAAATAAACTTTTTTTGCCGAATCTAATTGTTTGTCTTGGTAAAGTAAGTCGGCGTAAATTGCGTAGGCTTTTGCTTCTGTAGGATGCGCCGTTAATAAAAAGCTGGCCAGTTCAATGGCACGCTTGCGCTGGCTTTGCACGTTGATAACCGAAAAATACGGCGTCAAAATACTCACCTTATGGTCCACACTTATTTGCGGATTTTGAAATGCTAAAAACAAATATTGCATGGTTTGCGCTTCTTGTTTTTTAACACGGTAATAATCTGCTAATGCCAATTGTGCATATCCATTATTGGCATCTAGTTCCAAAACTTTTTGGTAAACCACAAATGCTTTTTCTGTTTTATTATTTGCTGCTAATACATCGGCTAGCATTAAATAATATTTTGCTTCAGTTGGGTATAAATTGATGAGCGATTGAATTTCTGCAATGGCTTTGTCAACTTTATTTAATTTCAACCAAATTTTTTGTTTCTGAAAAACGAGTTCTTCTGTAACACCCATTTGTTTGCTCAATTGCTCATAGCTACGAATGGCTTTTTTATATTTTTTTTGTGCCAATTGCATATTGGCTAAAGAATAATAATAACTCACTCGGGTCGGTTGCAATTTAATCAGCGTCTCATAATATTTAGCCGCTTGTTTATATTCCGATAGTTTTTCGCTCGATTCTGCAGCAGCAATCCAATACCACTCGTTTGTAGGGTCCAGCTTTATGGCTTCTAAGGCATAAGGCAATGCAGCTGCAGGTCTTTTTAAATTAAGGTGCATTTGCGAAAGCTCGTAATAAGCGCCTTGCTGTTTTGGATCTAGGGCAATTACTTTTTCGAAATTGATGATTGCAGTAGGGTATTCGCCTAATGCTTTTAATCGTAAGCCCTCATAAAAAAACATATCTGCTTTGGTTGATTCGGCAACCGAAAGTTTATTTTTTTTAGCGGATTGCGTTTGCGCAAAAATGGGTGTAACCAAACATTCCAATATCATACAAAGCAAACCGATAAACAGTACGCGTTGAATAAAAGTTGGCTTGGTTTTGTACATTTTTTATTTAGTAATGGTTGAGTAATCGCTGATGCTTAGTGAACCACTCACACCTGCTAACTCTGCAAAATTTCCTACCATCGAATTGCTAAAAGTAGAATCCTTAATTTTTACATTATTCTGTAAAATACTATTGCTAATGATAGCACAATAAATATTACTATTAGCGCCGATAGAAACATGAGGACCAATTTTTGCATTTTCAATTACGACACCTTCCCCAATAAAACAAGGGTGAATAATTTCTGAATTGATGATGCGCGCAGAGCTTGCAACCAGCGTCGCATCTGCTTTGTGGTATTCTAAAATGCGTTGGTTGGTATAAACTGTTGCGTCTTTATTGCCGCAGTCTAGCCATTCGGTCACTTGACCTGGCGCAAACTTGGTTCCTTTTGCTTTCATGTTTTCCAACACGTTGGTCAATTGGTATTCACCTTTTTCGGTAATGTTATTGTCAATTAAATAATCGATTTCGTTTTTCAAATATTCGCCGTCTTTGAAATAATAAATTCCAATAATGGCTAAGTCAGAAACAAATTCTTGTGGCTTTTCTACAAAGTCTGTAATGTTATTTTCGGCATCCACTTTAACCACACCAAATTGGCGAGGGTCTTCAATTTGTTGCACCCAAATAATTCCATCTTTACTTTGGTCTAAAATAAAATCAGCTTTAAACAAAGTATCTGCAAAAGCAACTACCACCGGGCCCGATAAACTTTCTTTCGCACAATGAATGGCATGCGCCGTTCCCAATGCTTCGTGTTGGTGGTAAATGGTTCCTTTAGCCCCTAAGCTTTCTGCAATTTTAATTAAGTTTTGTTCTGCTTCTGCGCCAAAATCGCCAATGATAAAAGCAATTTCTTCAATAGACTGTCCGCAAACTTTATGAATATCTTCCATGAGGCGTTGCACAATTGGCTTGCCTGCTACTGGAATTAATGGTTTTGGAGTGGTTAAGGTATGTGGCCTCATGCGTTTTCCCATACCGGCCATGGGTACAATAATTCTCATATTTTTCAATTAATAGGTAAAGGTCAAAAATAAGAAATTTAGCCGACAAAGCATAGGCTATTTGCCTGTATGTCCGTAGCCTCCTTCACCCCTTTCTGTGCTAGAAAGTTCGGTTACTTCATCCCAAGTAATTTGAGCATGAGCAGCCAATACCATTTGTGCTATTCGCTCGCCATTATTAACCGTAAATATTTCGTTTGAGAAATTAATCAAGAGTACTTTTATTTCACCACGGTAATCGGCATCTATGGTGCCGGGTGAATTTAAAACCGTAATGCCATTTTTATAAGCCAAGCCAGAACGTGGTCTAATTTGCGCTTCGTATCCAACAGGTAATTCTATAAACAAGCCCGTTGGAATTAATTGGCGTTGCATGGGTGCTATGGTAATGGCTTCTGTTAAATGCGCACGCAAATCTAAGCCTGCAGCATGAATGGTTTCGTAAGCAGGCAATGCATTATTCGAACGATTGATAATTTTTACTTTCATGTGGAATGAATTGAAATCCTTAAGCAAATTTTTTGTTTCTGAAATCTTCGCGGTAAGCAATGGCAACAAATAAAATAAATACGGCCGACTGTGCTAATTGTAGATACACTAAATTCCCTTTGCCTATAAAGCTTTCCAGCGATCGCGCAAAGAAATAGAAAGCCAACATCATGAAAAAATAGAAGAATGCTTTGCGTATTTCGTATGCTACTGGATAATATTTTTGACCTACTGCATAGCAGGCTAACATCATGATAAAATAACAAGCCAAAGTGGTATAAGCCGAAGCTACAAAACCATAAATTGGAATTAAATAAATATTTAAAGCAATGGTAATGACTGCGCCTAAAATGGTAAAGTATAAACCATAATAGGTTTTATCACTCAACTTAAACCAAATAGACAAGTTCAAATAAATACCAAAAAATAAATTCGCTAATAATAATATGGGTACCACATGTAATCCCGAACGGTAATCTGGGCCAATTAAAGTTTCAATAAAATTAATGTGCGTCATTACGCCTAAGAAAATTGCACAACATACAATTACATAATAACGCATAACCCTGGCATAGGTATCTTTTGCATTACTTTCGGTTGCTACTTTAAAGAAAAAAGGTTCGGCAGCCATTCGAAAGGCTTGCGTAGCAAGGGTCATAAAGATGCTCAATTTATATGCTGCATTGTAAATTCCAATTTGCGTCAACCTACTTTCTATGGTTCCTGGTAAATAATATTTCAACAATAAACGGTCGAGGGTTTCATTGACCATGCCTGCTAAACCTGCAAAAAGTAATGGAATGGAATAAACCAACATGGGTTTTAATTTATCCATTGCAATTCGCAATTGCACTTGTAAAATTTCTTGATACAATAAAAGCAAAGTGGTTATCGAAGCCAATAAATTGGCTAAGAAAATATAGAAAACCATATCTGTTGCTTGGTAAAAAGAGACCCAAATGCTACTAGGATTTTTAGCTACATACCAAGGACAAAAAACCAAGAAATAAAAATTAAAAAATACATATACTAGGATATTCGCCATGCGAATACCTGCGAATTTTTTGGGTTTATTGTCGAGTCTAATTTTTGCAAATGGAATGGCGCAAATGGCATCGATGGCTAAAATGGCTGCCAATAAATACACATAAGATAATTGATAAACGCTAGTATCTACGGTACCTTCAGACAATAAGCCTAAAATTGGTTGCGCAAATAATGCAATACCTGAAGCAAGTAATATGGAAATCCATGCTACGGTAATAAATGCGGTAGAAAATATTTTTCTTTTGTCATCGGATTGGCTTGCAAAACGAAAAAATGCCGTTTCCATTCCAAATAAAAAAATGATATTGATGAAACTGATGTAAGCGTAAAATTCGCCAATCACACCATAATCGTGTTGAGGTAAAACACGCGTATGCAAAGGCACCAATAAATAGTTGAGCATTCTTCCTAGAATACTACTCAAACCATAATAGGCCGTTTGTGAAGCTAATTTTTTAAGTGATGCCAATTTATTTCTTAACTAAAAAGTTGCTAAAGTTTTTCATCTCTGCGTCGGTCACTACTACGCCTGTTACTTCCGCACGCTCTGGTCCTTCTTCACACCAATCCACAAAAGAGTCGAGCATAAAATCTACGCCTTCTGCTTCACAATATACGGTTCCGTCGGCTTGGTTTATAATAAAGCCTTTAATGCCCAATTGGTCTGCAACCGCTTTGGTTGAATCGCGGAAATATACGCCTTGTACTTTTCCAGAAACTGTTATGTTGAGGTGTTTGACCATGGTTAAAAATTAATGGTATTTAATGCAGCTTGTTCTTTTTTAAACTCCGTAATTATTTCTGCAACAATTGCTGCTGCTGGCATAATTTGATCGAACTGACCCGCTACTTGGCCCACTTCTAATTCGCCTTCAATGATATCGCCTTCAAACATTCCTTTTTTAGCACGTGCCCTTCCTAATAATTCGGTTAAGGCTGCAGCATCTGCTCCTGCTGCTTCTGCGGCCCATACACTTTCTGCAAAATTATTTTTCAATAAACGCACCGGTGTAATTTTTTTCAACGACAATTTGGTATCGCCTTCTTTGGCTGCTAAAATTTGATTTTTAAAATTGCTGTGCGCAGAAGATTCTTCCGATAAAATAAATCGAGAACCAATTTGCACTGCGTCTGCACCAAGTGCCATAGCTGCAAGCATGGTGGCTCCGCTGCCAATTCCTCCGGCTGCAATTACTGGAATACTCACAGCTTTTTTAACAGCAGGAATTAAACACAAAGTGGTAGTTTCCTCGCGGCCATTGTGCCCGCCTGCTTCAAAGCCTTCAGCAACAATGGCGTCAACGCCTGCCGCCTGCGCTTTTAATGCAAATTTCACATTCGAAACTACATGCACCACTACTACACCCGCCGCTTTTAAATTGGCTGTATGCGTAGCTGGATTACCAGCAGAAGTGAAAACAATGGGCACTTTTTCTTCCAAAATAATTTGCAATAGCAAATCAACATTTGGATAAAGCATTGGAATATTTACAGCAAAAGGTAAGCTAGTTGCTTGTTTGCATTTTTGAATGTGTTCGCGCAATACATCCGGATACATAGAGCCTGCGCCTATGATACCGAGTCCGCCAGCGTTCGAAACAGCCGAGGCTAAACGCCAACCGCTGCACCAAATCATACCTGCTTGAATAAGCGGATATTGAATTCCGAAAAGCTTGCAGACTTTATTGCTCATTATTTTTTTGGACCGAAGTTAAAGGTCATGTAATACAATTGTCTTACTTCACTTTGTTTTCTTCCTGGTACCCAACGTGGCATTAATTTAATAATGCGCAAAGCTTCGTCGTCGCAACCGTAACCTAAACCTTTAATAATTTTAGGCATTTCGATGTATCCATTTGTTCCGATGTAAAAAGAAGCAATTACTTTTCCAGTAATTTCATTTTCTTTCGCAATGCTTGGGTAACGCAAATTAGCTGTTATAAAATCTTTGAACTCTACCGCACCACCAACAAACATAGGCACTTGCGTTAAGTCTTTATAAAAAGTGGTATCTACTTCAGCTTGTTTTAAAAAATACTTCGCCAAGGTATCTGGCTTCGCAAATAAAATTAAGCCGGTAGAATAGTTGTATTTAAAATATGTTTTTGAGCTATCGGTATAAAAAGTCCAAACACCGGTACGTTGGTTGTCGGCATAGTTACCCACTTTACTTGGCGTTCCGTATTTAGTATTATACCTAGCATAGTAACCTGTTTTGAAAGTGCTGGCAGAATCTTTGGTATCGTATTCTTCTACCAAAACATTTAAGGTTTTATGAATTACTTTTTTACGAAATGCAGTTTGTGCAAAGGCGCTCGAAATACTTGCGCTTAAAACGATAAGGAATAAAAACTTTTTCAATGTTTATGTTTTTTTATGTGATGGAATTATGAGAAACTAATTTCTGTACTGTCTCCTAAATTTAAACTCTGGCTCAAGCCCTTTAAAGATGCGTCGTTGCCGATTAATGAATCGAATAATACCACTTCTTCTAATTGCGAGAAAGAACCAATAATCGAATTTTTAATAATCGAATGGTCGACATAAGTATTTTCGCCGATGGAAACATTTGGACCAATAATGGAATTTTGAATTCTGCAATTGGCTGGAATATTTACAGGCGGAATAATGATGGTATTTGGAAAATCAAATTCTTTAACCGGATTTTTTTCTCTACTCAACAACATCGCATTGGTTGAAAGCAATACTTCCTTACGACCACAATCGTACCAGTCTTCTACTTTAAAAGTTTTAATTTTCGAACCTTGCTCAATCATGCGCATCAAGCCATCGGTTAATTGAAACTCGTTGTATGTTCTAATGTCGTTGTGAATATTATAATCGAGGGCATTCATTAAAGTTGCCGCTTCTTTAATTTTATATAATCCCACCATGGCCATGTTTGATTTTGGAATGGTTGGCTTTTCTACTAAATGGGTAATGTATCCGTCGTCGTCCGATTCAACAACCCCAAAATTACGTGGATCTTCTACCCTGCGCACACCCACTGCCGAACAAGGCAATTGCATCACGCTGGCTAAATCAACATCAAAAATGGTATCGCCCAATACAATTAAAATTTCGTCGTTCGCTTGAATTAAGTCTTTGGCTGTCCAAATGGCGTGGCCAATGCCTTCTTTTTGTGCTTGAACTACAAATTCGTTGTGTAAATGAGGGTATTTTTCAGTGATATAAGATTGAATTTTGTCGCCGAGGTAACCCACTACAAAAATAAAATCTTGAATGCCTACTTCGGTTAGGCTGTCTATGATATGGCCTAATATTGGTTTCCCTGCCACAGGCACAAGCGCTTTGGGCTGTGTGTGCGTGTGTGGTCTGAGTCTGCTACCAATGCCGGCTACTGGTATAATTGCTTTCATTTTTATTGGAAGAAAAGGCTGGTCAAACAACAGCTTTTCTTATTGTTAATGGTCCGAAGTTACAATATTTTTAGTTTAGAATATAGCGTAGTTAATATTTCTAAAAAATCGCTATTTTTATGGCTGAAAATACCTACCCAAATAAGTTTTAGCATGAAAAGAGACCTAAAAGTTTTCAAATTAATTGACCAAGAATTAACACGTCAAGAAGAAGGCATTGAATTAATTGCTTCCGAAAATTTCGTTAGCGAACAAGTAATGGAAGCGCAAGGTTCTTGCTTGACCAATAAATACGCCGAAGGTTTACCGGGCAAACGTTATTATGGTGGTTGTCAAATTGTCGATCAAGTTGAACAATTAGCCATTGACCGAGTGAAAGAATTATTTGGTGCCGCATGGGCCAATGTACAAGCACACTCTGGTGCACAAGCCAACGCAGCAGTTATGCTTGCAGTGTTAAACCCTGGCGATAAAATTTTAGGTTTCGATCTTTCACATGGTGGACATTTAACACATGGTTCGCCAGTTAATTTTTCTGGAAAATTATATCAACCCTCATTTTATGGTGTAGATAAAAAAACAGGATTAATTGATTACGCTGCATTTGAAAAAACAGCACTCAAAGAAAAACCGAAATTGATTATCTGCGGTGCTTCTGCCTATTCTAGAGATTGGGATTATAAACGCATGCGTAAAACTGCCGATAAAATTGGCGCTTTATTATTAGCAGATATTTCACACCCTGCAGGATTAATTGCACGTGGTTTATTAAACGATCCACTTCCACATTGTCATATTGTTACTACTACTACACACAAAACTTTGCGTGGTCCACGTGGTGGTCTAATCATGATGGGGAAAGATTTTCCAAACCCATGGAAATTAAAAACACCAAAAGGTGAAATTAAAATGATGTCTGCAATACTTGATGGCGCCGTGTTTCCGGGCACGCAAGGTGGTCCATTGGAACACGTTATCGCTGCAAAAGCCATTGCCTTTGGCGAAGCTTTGAGCGAAGGTTATTTCAAATACATTTTGCAAGTACAAAAAAATGCGAAAGCCATGGCGAAAGCATTTAACAAAAGAGGTTATGAAATTATTTCTGGCGGAACCGACAACCATTTAATGTTAATCGATTTGCGTAATAAAGAAGTAACTGGAAAAGAAGCAGAAAACAGTTTGGTATTAGCAGATATCACCATCAATAAAAACATGGTGCCATTTGATGATAAATCACCGTTTGTTACTTCTGGTTTCCGCGTAGGAACTTCGGCCATTACCAGTCGTGGTTTAAAAGAAAAACACATGGATCAAATTGTAGACTTTATTGACCGCGTGTTGATGAATAAAGACAATGAGAAAGCCATTGCAAAAGTGAAAAAAGAAGTGAATGCTTGGATGAAGCAATTCCCTTTATACAAATAGAAAATTATTCGTAGCAACCTATCGTTGATGGGTTGCTGCGATTTTTTCCATCCATATCGAATAAAAAAGGAATCGAAGGACCACCCGATATCACCTGCCCAAAGCCAACGGCAGGGCTGTTTTGCTTCAAATGATAATCTTCAGCTTCGTTAATTGCGAGCGTTAAACTCGGGTTCGCAAATAATGGGTCTCTATTCAAAATATTACTGCTGTTATATTCCGAAATACTGCTTCGCATTAAATTATTACTCAAAGTATACATCGGCAATGCGCCCGATTTAAAATCGATGAATAATTCATCCCGTAAATTTCCCCAAATAATATTATTTAGCATTCTGAATTTTAAATTCCCAATGTCAAATGCCGAATTGTATTTTAAATAATCGGTAAGGGTTACCGCAGAAGTTTGTCTGTTCGTGAAATTATTTGTTTGCGCAAAAGTATTGTGAACGATGTCGTAGTCGCCACCCAACTGCACAAAAAAAGCATATTGCCCGCAAGCAAAAACTAAATTATTATAGGCGTTAATTTTAGCGCCTATTCCAAAAATTCCGGTAGCCATACTGTATTTCACAATGGAATTTTCTATTTGCAAAGTAGGCTGCAACCCATACACAGGGTAGGTTCCAACCACTACACCATATATTGCATTTTTAATGGTGGTATGTGAAATTTTATTATTGATGCTGCCTGGTAAAAATTGAATGCAACTCCATTGGCCTGGCTCGTTATAATATTCACTTTCCCTTCGGTCGCCTTGCAGCGTAATGGAATCGGTTGCATTGCCATTGAGCTCAATGGTGCCCTTCGCATAAATTACCGCATCGTGGTGCATGTAAATTCTAACGCCCGGGTTTACCGTTAATTTACTTAAAGTATCTACTAAAATTCCACCATAAATTACATAAGGTAAATCGTTGTCCCAAGTAATGTTTCCGGTTAAAATACTATCAGCGTAGAAATGTGCATTTTGTCCATAGGACAATAATTGCACCCAATTTTTTTGTTCGTTACAAGTAAAGGAAATAGAATCTGCAATCAAGAAGGGACGCTCTGCTGCATTGGCTTTCAGGGTTACCTCTACCAAAACAAAAGCCGAATCTTTTCCTTTAATTTCTAAATCTTGAATTTGATTTCCGCTAATACCATCTACATTTAAACGGTAAGTTGCAAAATCGTTTTCGTTGGTTAAATGAATGTTTGAAATATTGATGGCATTTTTATTTTTATTGTAGATCACAAAACGCTTGGTTACGCTACCCACCGTTGTAAAAACCGTATCAAATAAAATGGTATCTTTTGAAAAAGTAATTTTTGCAGAAGGATCTGTGGTTATAAGCTGTTCAGGCTTACAAGCAAAAAATAAAATCGTTAGTACAAAAACCGATAAAAATTGAGATAATTTATTCATTGCTCAAATATAATTTTTTTGAGTGGAAGCCGCCGCAATTACACTTAAGCTTTTTAAATCTTTACTAATTAAATTAACACCGGGTTTAGCTCCCAAATGAAAAGCACCCAATTGCTCGCTCAGCCCTAAAAATGCAGCGCCATTCCAAGTAGCCCATTCCAATAAGCTTTCAATGGCTATGTTTGGGAATGCAGCTTGAATGGTGCGTATCTCGTCTAAAACAGACAGGCTCGCATTGGAAGCTAAGCTATCGGTGCCTATACAAAGTGTTAACCCTTCCGCTTGAAATAACGGAATATCAGGCATTTTATTTTCAATAAATAAATTCGCATTCGCACATATCACATAATACAAATCGTTGCCTGATTGTTTTGCTAATGTAATATCGCTTGGGGCCATAAAAGTATTGTGCACCAAAGCAATTTTTTGCGCTTTGAAAATATCAATGTAGGCCGCTAATGCAGAATTAAATCCAGCATCAAAATGCGAAATGTCTATTCCAAAACTTTCATACAAACGCGTAAAATTACCCGTCGCATTTTGCATGAAAATATTTTCTGCTGCTGATTCTTGGTTGTGAATTGTTAATGGTTGTGTTTGTGCCAATGCTGCAATTGCTTGCATCAATGGTTTCGAAACAGAATAAGGCGCATGCGGTACAATACTTGAATTGATTGACTTTGCTGTATTTTGCATGGCTATAGCATTGGCCATTATTTGCGAAACATTTGCCGGATTAAAACCCAATACTTCAAAAAAAGTATGGTAATAAATAGGCGATTGTTTTTTAACCCACAGGCTGCTTAAATTATTTGCGATGTCGCCAACTGCTGCAATTCCTTCGGCTTGCATTTGCAAATCGGCTTGCATGGCTGCATCGGCAATTTGTTCTTCCGAAAAATTATTACGCTTTGTTTGTAAGGATAAAATAAAATCAACAATGCCCGTATGTTTGGTCAATTGATTTTGCAAATGCGATAATTCTAAATGACAATGGCTGTTGACAAAACCAGGCGCTAAATAACCTTCGTAAACTTCCACGTCCATTAAACCATCGGCATTGGGTAAAATAGCTTCAATTGCACCAGAATCGGCCAATACCAATACCCCATTTTCAATTGGGCTTTGGTTCATCGGCAGGAGCTTATTGGCCATTATTTTACGCATGTCCAAAGATAAATTCTAAATCCAAATTGTTATAACTAATTTTACACCGTGGAAAATCAAAATAACAAGCAAGATATTCGTGCTTTAAGCCTCGCACAAATCAAAGAAGCCTTTGTAGCCATGGGCGAAAAGCCCTTTAGGGCGCAGCAAGTGTACGAATGGCTTTGGAAAAAATCGGCGCGCAGCTTTGCGAGCATGAGCAATTTATCGAAAGAATTAAGGGCTCAATTGGAGGCACATTACGAAATCCATGCCGTAAATATTCAAAGTTACCAGAAAAGTAAAGACCGCACCATCAAAAATGCCTTCCGTTTATCCGATGGCAATTTAGTTGAAGGTGTACTTATTCCAAATACCGACCGCATGACGGCTTGCGTTTCTTCGCAAGTGGGTTGCAGTTTAACTTGTAAGTTTTGCGCTACAGGTTATATGGATCGCAAAAGAAATTTAAATGCCGACGAAATTTATGATCAAGTTGTTTTACTCAACGAGCAATCAACAAGTTTTTACGACATGCCACTAACCAATATTGTGTATATGGGAATGGGCGAACCACTATTAAATTATGCCAATGTATTACAATCGATCGATCGCATTACAGCCGAAGATGGATTGAATATGTCTTATAAAAGAATAACCGTTAGTACCGCTGGTATTGCTAAAATGATTCGCAAATTAGGCGACGACGAAGTGAAATTTAATTTAGCATTATCGTTGCACGCTGCCAATGATGTGAAACGAAATGAAATTATGCCCATCAACGAGAGCAATAGTTTGGAAGCACTCGCCGATGCATTAAAATATTATTACGAAAAAACAGAAAACCCTGTAACCTACGAATACATTATATTCAACGGGGTGAATGATGAAATAGAAGATGCGCGTGAATTGGTTGAATTTTGCGCACACATTCCTTGTAAAGTAAATATCATTGAATACAATCCGATTGCACTCGCCGATTATTTAAATGCACAAGAAGACAAAGTAGAAACATTCGCCGATTATTTAAGACGTAATGGTGTCATTACCAATATTCGCAGAAGTAGGGGAAAAGACATTGATGCTGCTTGCGGTCAATTAGCCATCAAAGAGCGCGAATAAAAAAAGTTGCATTCTTGCAGTTGTGGTCGCAAAACCGGCAAGCTACTTTTGGGCATGAAAAAACTATATCAAGCTCTGCAACACTTTACCGAACTGCTCTACCCAAAAT
>JBDKFN010000004.1:0-60808 GCA_039798705.1 Bacteroidota bacterium | reverse complement strand
AAGGAAATCGTAAATTTCGGTAATGGTACCTACAGTTGATCTTGGATTTTTACTGGTTGTTTTTTGCTCAATGGCAATAACAGGACTTAACCCTTCTATTTTATCTACATCAGGCCTTTCTAATCCACCTAAAAATTGGCGTGAATAAGCGCTGAAAGTTTCCATATACCTTCTTTGACCTTCTGCATAAATGGTATCAAAGGCCAATGAAGATTTTCCACTTCCGCTCAAACCAGTTATCACAACCAACTGGTTTCTTGGAAATTTAATATCAATGTTTTTTAAATTATGTACACGAGCACCATATACCTCAACGGCTTGAATTCCGGTCGTCTCGCTTTGCTTCTTCTTCATAGATTTGGCCATAAAACTAAACAAAAATACCGATAAAGCATCGCTTGACCTATATCAATTGTCTAGAAATATAAGCATAAAATAACGTGATTTGTTTGCGAGAAAAAATAAAAAAATTGAAACTTATTTCAATGCGAGTGCATCGTTTGAAACTACGGTAGCTTTTTTAGCAATTCGATAACCATAGTTTTCTGGATGTTCAATGACTTCTTTCATTGCCAACAAACGGTATACATACCTGGCCGCTTCTCGATTCAATTTTAGGTCGTAATAATTGCGAGTATGTTGACGCGCGATTTGATCTTTAGTCGCATTTACACCCATATTGTAAGCCAAGGCAACTAAGGTCCATGAACCCAATTCTCTTTTTAATTTTTTCAAATACTTACATGCCGCTTTGGTAGACTTTTCGATGTGGTTACGCTCATCCACTTCATCATTGACAGACAAACCATACTCCACGGCGGTTTTATCCATCAATTGCCAAAAGCCAACAGCACCTGAATGAGAAGTTGCATTTAAAAAACTAGACTCGATTGCTGGTAAATATTTAAAATCTGAAGGGATGTTGTGTTTAGCCAAAATGCTTTCAATTAGCGGGAACCACCTACTTGCCCTTTGGTGCATTTCGTTGCTTTGTGTTCTCCAGTATGAATTTGCCAATAATGCGCGATCCATTTTTTGGTAAACGTTGAAATTATCCAAAGGCACATTCTCGCCAGCAAAATTTAAATCTCCAGGAATATTAAAAGCATATGTTTTATACTTCTCTTTGAAGTCTTGCTTAAATTGATCTTCATCTATTTGAGTAGCAAAAACAAAAAGCTGTTGGACCAATGTTGCCAACATGATCAGCGTTAAGCTGTATAAAAACTTGTATGTATTAAATGTTAATTTCATAAAAATCCTCCTTTTCAACCGACCAATTTATTCGGAATCCTCCCACTTATTTTTAATGTTAATTTCAAAGATAAACATTCATTTGCTTAATAAAGAGCTATTTATGAAATTTATTGCTATCTACTAGCATCTAACCATAGCTAAAGTGTTCATAATAAGCGAATCATGCAATTTCAAAAAAATGATTAAAAATGCTACTTTTTGACATTTTTTTGCTGATTTAGCATTAAATCAATGTATTTTTGCATATGAATAAATCAAACCCATCTCGTCGCGAGGACGACAAAAAACCTAGAAAACCTAGAATAAGCAAAGACGCACATTCAGGTCCTAAGAAAAACGATCGTGCAGGCAAGCCTTTTAAAGTTCGTTCTACTTCCGATTATAGCGAAAACAATAGCGCTAAGCCAGACGGAAATTTCGATAAATTTAAGAGAACACCAGCACCTACGCGTAACAGTGAAGACCGTCCTAATAGAAGATTTTCTGCTAAAGACGATTCGCCGCGTAACAGTGAAGACCGTCCTAATAGAAGATTTAATTCTAAAGACGGTGCGCCTCGCAACAGCGAAGACCGCCCTAACAGAAGATTCAACGCTAAAGAGGAGTTTGAACCAAAAACTAGGAGAACATTTAACGAAGACAAACCTGCTGATTTTAAGAAAAGCACTAAGTCTGCAAATTCATTTGAGCGCAGAAATGCTAGCCCAGTTGAGAAAAAAGGACGCATAGACAATAAAGAATATAAATCACGTAAACCAAAAACCGACGATCGCAATTCTGAAAGAATTAGTAGAACTGTAGGCAACACTGAAAGAAGATCAATTGTAAAAAAAGAACTTCCTAAAGAAAATAATTACGACCAAAAAAGAGCGGAGAGAGCTGCATCAATTGATAGCCCTACCGAAATTTATGAAAGAATTGAATTTAGTGGTTGGGAAGAAGAAGCAAAACAACCTCGCGAACCAAGAGCGCCGCGCGCTAAACGCGTGAAAGAGGACGAGGACTTGACGACTGCACCCATTAAAAAACCTAGAAAATTAAAATCCGAAGTAGGTGAATTACCTTACGAAAGAAAGCCATTAAAAAAAGCAATCATCCCTACTACGCCTAAAAAGAAAGAAAAAACTTTTGCAGACGATGGTTTGATTCGATTAAATAAATACATCGCCAATGCAGGTATATGCTCTCGAAGGAAAGCAGATGAACTAATTGAGTCTGGTGCTGTAATGGTAAATGATGAACTTGTAAAAGAATTAGGTTATAAAGTAAAAGATTCTGATAAAATAACTTTCCAAGGAAAAGTATTAAAGCGTCAAAAATTAACTTATATCTTATTAAATAAACCCAAAGATTACATTACTACACTCGACGATCCAATGGAAAGAAGAACTGTAATGGAATTGATAAAGAGCACTACCAACGAACGTGTTTATCCAGTTGGTAGATTAGATAGAAATACAACTGGTTTACTTTTAATGACCAACGATGGTGAATTAGCCGACGTGCTTTCCCACCCAAGAAATAAAGTCAAAAAATTATACGAAGTAGAATTAGATAAATCTTTAAGCCCTTCGGACTTTGACAAAATAAAAAAAGGAGTAGAATTAGAAGATGGTGAAGCAGAAGTAGACGAACTATCTTATGTTGAAGGTAAGTCTAAGAAGCACATTGGCATTGGCATTCACATTGGAAGAAATAGAATTGTAAGAAGAATTTTTGAATCTTTAGGTTATACAATAGTTCGATTAGACCGTGTAATTTATGCTGGTTTAACTAAACTTGACTTGTCTAGAGGTCGCTGCAGATTCTTAACACCAGAAGAAATTATTCATTTAAAACATTTGAATAAATACTAAGCTTCGCATGGTTAAAAAAATCTATCGCTTCTTAAGGAAATTGATGCTGTATTTTTTAATCAGCAGCTTTATACTCACCCTTATTTACCGATTTGTTCCACCACCTTTTACATACCTTATGTTACAAAGGTTGGTTGAACAAAAAATAGATGGGGAATCTTTGAAGCTTAAAAAAGATTGGGTAGACATCGAGCACATCTCCCCTTATTTAGTTCGTGCGGTGATTGCATCCGAGGACCAACATTTCAACGAACATTGGGGATTTGATTTGGAAGCTTTACAAAAAGCCTATCAACACAATCAAAAAAGTAAAAAAGTAAAAGGCGGTTCCACTATTTCGCAACAAGTTGCAAAAAATGTTTTCCTGTGGCCAGGTCGTTCTTATATTAGAAAAGGACTTGAAGCTTACTTTACCATTTTAATTGAAATTACCTGGTCGAAAAAAAGAATCATGGAAATTTACCTCAATGAAATTGAAATGGGTAACGGTATTTACGGTGCCGAGGCTGCAGCTCAACAATATTTTCACAAACCAGCAAAGTCTTTAAGCAAGCGAGAATCAGCGCTTATTGCTGCGGTATTGCCCAACCCAATTAAATGGTCGCCAGCAAAACCCAATGCCTATATTCAACGAAGAGAATATAGAATTCTTAGAGCCATGAGATACGTAGGCAAACCCAATTACCTTCGCTAATTAATTTTCAATTAAAAATTTTAACATAAAAAAAAGCCCCAAGAAATCTTGGGGCTTTTCAATTTTTAAAAAATTATTATTCTGAAACTACTTCAAAAGGTACTTGAATTTTTACCTCTTTGTGAAGGTTTAAGTTTGCGATATAAGAACCAATGAATTTTACATCTGTTTCAAATGTAATACGCTTGCGATCTACTTCGAATCCTAATTTCTTCAATTCTTCAGCGAATTGAATTGTATTTACTGCACCGAATATTTTACCAGACTCTCCAGCTTTTGCACCAATTTTAACAGTGATTGCTTTTAATCCTTCCGCCATATCAGTAGCAAGATTTTTAATTCTATCTTGTTTGAATTGCGTTTGTTTTAAATATTCCGCATGCATTTTACGGTTTGGCTCATTAGCGATAACTGCAAATCCTTGTGGGATTAAGAAGTTACGACCATAACCATTTTTTACTTTAACGATATCGTCCTTGTATCCAAGGCTCTTAACATCTTGCTTTAAAATTACTTCCATGTCGTCTTCCTCCTTATTTTAATGAATCTGCTACATATGGTAAAATTCCAATGTGACGTGCACGCTTTACAGCTTGAGCAACTTTACGTTGGTATTTTAAAGATGTACCTGTTAAACGACGAGGTAAAATTTTACCTTGATCATTGATGAACTTCAACAAGAAGTTTGCATCCTTGTAATCGATATACTTGATTCCGTTTTTCTTAAAACGGCAGTATTTTTTGCGGTTATCCTCTACTTTGGCAGCGGTAACGTATGTTATTTTATCTCTAGCCATTATTTTGCCTCCTCTGCTTTAACTCTTTTTGGTAATGGAGCCAATTGACCATTACGCTTACGGTCATTGTATGACGCTGCGTGTTTGTCAAGTGCTACAGTCAAGAAACGCATGATGCGCTCATCTCTCTTGTACTCAATTTCCAATTTGTTGATTAATTCACCTGTAGCTTTGAATTCCGTTACTTTGTAGAAGCCAGTTGTCTTCTTTTGAATCGGATAAGCTAGTTTTTTCAGACCCCAATTGTCTTCGTGGACAATTTCGGCACCGTTATCTGTTAAGATTTTATTGAATTTGGCATGCACCTCTTTCAACTGCTCTTCAGACAACAACGGGGTCACAACGATTAACGTTTCGTAATTTCTCATTGTGTTACTTTGCTTTTTGTTTAAATTGTTTAGTTTTTCCGCTTTTTGCGGGTTGCAAATATAGCTTTTACAAAGTCAATAAGCAAAATTATTTAGCTTAAAATCAGAATATTTAGGTCTAATTAAGCAGACTTTCGAACTGGACTAACTAAATAATAAACGCAGGTTGTTAAGAAATTGCGTAAAAAAGGCAGGTTTTGTATCAATTTATACTGTTTTTTAGGCGATAAATTGAATTTATAACGATAAATAGGATTAATTAAATAATGGTCTTTAGCTACAATTTCGAAGCCTGTTTTTTTGCAAATTCGTTCAAATCGCTCAATAGAAATACCTGTGTCCTTAATTTCTAATAGTTCTTTTACTACAGGTTCCGGTTCGCCAAATGCTTTTAACAATGGTTTATATAGAAATGCTGGCAATAAATGATAATAAGGCAGTTTGCTCAATAATTTGTGTTTTGCAATTTGTTGATGACCGCCAAATGGCATATACCAAGGTGGGAATCCGAAAAAGATGACGCCATCTTTAGCAATATATTGATGTAATTGTGCAATGATTTTATCTTGCTCTGGAATATGTTCAATGGAGTCTTTTAATATGATGACATCGAAATATCCAGCAAAATCTTGTTGAAAATCAACATCGTAAATATTTTTAGCTATAAATTTTGCTAAACCCGCATTGATTTCGCTTTGCATAAAAGCTTCCGCCATTTTCACCCTTTCTGGGCTTAAATCTACGCCAACCACTTGGCAACCTAAATCGGTAAAAGCTTTTAAAACTCCGCCTTCACCACAACCTATTTCCATCACCTTCGTTTGTGTTGACAATACTTTGCTTTTGGCAATAAAAGGCAATACGAAATTTTTAGAGTTCTCGTATTGTTGATTGAAATAAGTAACCCAATCGCTATGGAATTCGAATGCCATGGTTTTTAAAGATTTTTGCAATAATACGAATTAGCGCTCTGATTTTTATTTTTTGATTGAAAGATTTTAATAGACTAGTCTTCAAGCAAATACTTATTTCTATGATAGATTCATTACGAGAGGCCAAATCAGCATTTCAAAATCAGAAAAAATACCTAATTTAGCGCCAATGGATAATTTTATTGTATCGGCGAGAAAATACAGGCCTGCAACCTTTGACACGGTTGTTGGACAAGCGCATATTACCAATACTTTAAAAAACGCCATCAAAAACAATCACCTAGCGCAAGCATTTTTATTTTGCGGACCAAGAGGTGTTGGAAAAACAACCTGTGCAAGAATTTTAGCAAAGACGATCAATTGTCTAAATCCAACTCCAGCAATGGAAGCTTGTGATCAATGTGAATCTTGTATCTCTTTTAAAAATGGTAATTCATTAAATGTACACGAACTTGATGCTGCTTCAAACAATTCGGTAGACGACATTAGAAGTTTAGTGGAGCAAGTTAGGTTTGCGCCTCCTTCAGGCAGGTATAAAATTTATATCATTGACGAGGTGCACATGCTTTCTACTAGTGCATTCAATGCATTTTTGAAAACATTGGAAGAACCACCTCCCTATGCTATTTTCATTTTAGCCACTACGGAAAAACATAAAATCATTCCAACCATATTGTCTCGTTGTCAAATATTCGATTTCAACAGAATTCAAGTAGAAGACATTGCAACACACTTAGCTTTTATTGCAAAAAGCGAACAAATTGCTACCGAGCCAGAAGCCCTTCACATCATTGCTCAGAAAGCAGATGGCGCTTTACGCGACGCGCTTTCTATGTTTGACCAATTGGTTTCATTTGCTGGAAATAATTTAACTTATAAATCTGTCATCGATAATTTAAACATCCTTGATTACGATTATTATTTTAAAATAACCGATGCCATTGCATCAGAAGATATGCGCAGCATATTGTTAACTTTTGATGAAATTTTAGACAATGGATTTGATGGAAATAATTTCATCATTGGTTTAAGCGAACATTTCAGAAACCTATTAGTTTGCAAAGATCCGCAAACAATTGTTTTATTGAAAGTAACTGAGTCTATCAAACAAAAATATTTAAAACAAGCAACAGATATTAGCGCATCACTTTTATTAACGGCGCTAAATATTGCAAATCAATGCGACATACATTATAAGCAAAGCAAAAACCAAAGACTACACGTCGAGCTTGCTTTAATGAAAATGTGTCATATCAATGCAGCAATTAATTTAAGTCAACTTCCTTCAGCAACGTCGGAGGTAAAAAAAAAATAACTAACGAAGCTGCATTAGCACCAAGCGAAAAACAAACAACGATTGTTAATTCCCCAGCTGAAACGCAACAAATACAGCCTAAAGCGGCGATCGCAGAAAACCCCGAACCGGTAGCGAAAGCAAATATTCCTGCTGCAGTCGAACACAATAACAATATTTTAATTGAAAATACTATTCCAAGTAAACCATCCATAGTTGGTAGGTCGGGTTTTAAATTACCAACCATGGAAGAAGTGAGATCAGGTAGTTATGTGCCACCTGTGGTTGTTAAAGAAGAAGAAAAAGAATTACCAAAAGATGCTTATCAAGAATCTGATTTCATAACCTTTTGGAACGAATCAATTCAAAAACTTAAAGACAGAAACCTCATTTCATTGAATTCCTTATTGGAACATTTAGATCCTAAACCCATCGGTGATTTTCAATATGAAATTTGTGTCAGCAATAAAATTCAATCAGATTTATTTTTAACAGAAAAAGGTGCTATTAATCAACACTTACGCGCCTCGCTGAATAACCATCTCATTGATTTTAAAATAACCATCAACCAAGACTTGAGCGCCAATAAACCTTATACCACTTCCGAAAAGTTTAAAGCAATGGCCGAAAAGAAACCGATTTTACTTAGCCTTAAGGATAAATTAGGTTTAGATTCTGAATATTAACAAAAGCTTCTTTTTCAAGCATTTTGATCTTCATTTTTCTTGTTTGCTCTTATAGAAAATTGTAAATTTGCATTCAAAATTATACAGTTATGTCAAAGATAAAAGTTGCAAACCCAGTCGTAGAATTAGACGGCGATGAAATGACTAGAATCATCTGGGAATTCATTAAGAATAAATTAATCAATCCATATCTAGAATTAGATATCAAATATTTTGACTTGGGTATGGAGCACAGAGATGCAACCAACGACCAAGTTACCGTTGATGCAGCAGAAGCCATCAAAAAATACAATGTTGGTATCAAATGCGCAACCATTACTCCTGACGAAGCTAGGGTAAAAGAATTCTCGTTAAAACAAATGTGGAAATCGCCAAATGGCACTATCAGAAATATTTTAGACGGGACTGTTTTTCGTGAGCCAATTGTGATGAACAATATTCCTCGCTTAGTTCCAAACTGGACAGCGCCAATTTGTATTGGACGTCATGCATTTGGAGACCAATACCGTGCAACCGATTTCGTAACAAAAGGAAAAGGTAAATTAACAATCAAATTTGAAGGTGAAGACGGAACAGTAATTGAGCATGAAGTATACCAATTCAAAGGTGATGGTGTTGCTTTGTCAATGTACAATACAGACGAATCTATAGAAGGCTTTGCAAGAGCATGTTTCAACCAAGCGATTAACAAAAAATGGCCTTTATATTTATCGACTAAAAATACCATTTTGAAAAAATACGACGGTAGGTTTAAAGATATTTTTGAAGAGATTTATCAAAACGAATTTAAAACTAAAATGGAAGCCGTAGGTATTACTTACGAACACAGACTAATCGATGACATGGTTGCAAGTGCTTTAAAATGGAATGGAAATTTTGTTTGGGCTTGTAAAAATTACGACGGTGATGTTCAATCGGATACCGTAGCACAAGGTTTCGGTTCGTTAGGTTTGATGACATCTGTTTTAATTACACCGGATGGTGGAACTATGGAAGCGGAAGCAGCACACGGCACTGTAACTCGTCACTTCAGAGACCATCAAAATGGTAAACCTACTTCTACAAATCCAATTGCATCTATTTTTGCTTGGACCAGAGGGTTAGCGTTCAGAGGAAAATTAGACAACAACCAAGACTTAATTAATTTTTGCGAAACTTTAGAAAAAGTATGTATTGAAACTGTGGAGTCTGGTAAAATGACCAAAGACTTAGCGGTATGTATTCATGGAAATAAAGTAAACCATGGAGAACATTATTTATATACAGAAGAATTCTTAACAGCAATTGATGAGAATTTAAAAGCTAAAATTGGAATGTAATTCTAAACTAATATTTAAAAGGCCCAATTCTAATAGATTTGGGCCTTTTTTATTGCATTCTATTTTTTTATTTATATTCATCAAATAATCAAACTCGTAGAAATGAAAAAAACACTTTACCTCGCAACCTTGCTTTTAACTTTTGGAATATTTTCAACAGCAAAAGCGCAAAGATATTTAAGCCCAAGCTTTACTTATGATTCTATATTAAATGTAAAATATGGAGCTAACGTAACAGCTAATTCTTCTGCTCCTGAAAATCAATTATATGATATTTATTTACCAAAAAATGATTCACTAACAAAAAGACCTGTTGTGTTTTTTACACATGGCGGATCTTTTCTTTCAGGCTCAAAAGAAACAGCAGATGTTGTAGCACTTTGCAGGGCTTTTGCTAAAAGAGGCTATGTAACTGTATCGCAAAATTACCGTTTAGGTTACGAAACATTTGATGCAACAAATGCTAAAAGAGCCGTATGGCGTGCCATGCAAGATGGACGTGCAGCAGTTAGGCATGTACGTGCAAATGCTGCACAATACCTAATTGACACCAACATGATTATTTATGGCGGTTCTTCAGCAGGTGGATTTACCGCATTGCATGTTGCATTTTTAGATGAGCCTCAAGAACTTGTTGCGGGAGTTGATACCAGCGCATATGTTCCCGGTGGACAAGGATTAGGCGGCTTCAAAGGAACAACTAATATTTTAACAAATAGTGATGAAGTACAAGCTGTAATTAATTTATGTGGCGCCATTGGTGACACGTCTTGGATTCAAGCAAAAGACAGAAATATACCAGTTTTAAATATGCATGGTACGGCAGACAATACCGTTCCTTATGGTACAGCAGTGATAAAATTATTTAACACTATACCTTTACTAAATGTAAGTGGCGGCAGCAGCATTAGAAAGTCTTTGAACAATAAAAATATGGTTAACCGTTTTTATACTTATTGCGGACAAGACCACGTACCTTTCTACGGTTCATTACCTGCTCAAAAACAATGGATGGATACCACAATTTTATTTGTTAGTCAATTTTTATACTACGATGTTTTAAAATTAACAGGAAATAATCCATTTACACATATCAATGAAATTGATAGTGCAGACTGCCCATTAACTGGAATTTATTCAGCAGCTATAAAGACTGCGAAAATCTATCCAAACCCAAGCCAGCATAGTGTTAACATCGAATTAAGAAATGAGCAATCAACTATAGAACTAATAAATATACAAGACATAACTGGTAGAACTATTTTAGTTCAAGTAGGAAATCATTCTAATCAGATGGAATTGAACTTGTCAAATTTAAATTCAGGAATTTATATGCTGAAAATTATTTCCAATGAAGGAATTATTTACGAACGCATCATAAAAGAATAATTACTTAGACAGCAATGTCGAGAATTTTTGCCAAAAAGAATCAAGAGGAAGTGCCGCGAAAAGTTGCATTTCCTCTTTTTTTACAGGATGTATAAACTTTACACTGTGCGCATGCAAGCAAATACTTTTATCTTTATTCCCTCTAGGATACCCGTATTTATTATCTCCTACGATAGGGCAATTCATACTTGCCAACTGAACCCTAATCTGATGCGGCCTTCCAGTTATCGGATTAACTTCCAATAAATAAAATCCATCTAAGGTTCCGAGTAATCTGTAATTTAATTCAGAACGCATACTGTTGGGCACTTCTTTATCGTATGCTTTAGTAACATTTGTTTCTGGATTTTTAATCAACCAATGCACCAAATTCCCAGCTGTTGCAGGTGGCTGATTTCTTACCACTGCTAAATATTTTTTTTCGATGTGTCTATTTTTGAATTGGTCATTCATGCGCTCTAAGGCTTTACTTGTTCTAGCCATTAAAACTAAACCACTAACCGGTCGATCTATGCGATGAATTACACCCATAAAAACATCTCCAGGCTTTTGGTATTTTTCTTTGACATAGGCTTTGGCTAGATCCGACAAGGGGGTATCTCCCGTTTTATCGCCTTGAACCAACACGCCTGCGTCTTTATTGATAACCAATAAATGATTGTCTTCGAAAATTATGCGCATGTGATTAATATTGCTCCTTTTCGTTCGGGAATTCGTGCGTTTTCACGTCTTTGATATATGATTTTACAGCGCCGTTTATTTCTTCAAATAAATTTAAGTATTGTCTTAAGAAACGAGGTTTAAACCCTTTAGTTAAACCCAATAAATCATTCACTACTAAAACCTGTCCGTCAACTCCTGCGCCTGCTCCTATTCCAATAATTGGAATTGTTAATTCTTCTGCTACTTTTTTTGCTAAGCTAGCTGGAATTTTTTCTAAAACTAAAGCGAAACAACCTGCTTCCTGCAAAACTTTCGCATCTGAAATTAATTTATCTGCTTCCGCTTGCTCTTTTGCTCTAACAGTATAGGTTCCGAATTTATAAATTGACTGCGGTGTTAAACCCAAATGTCCCATTACCGGAACACCAGCAGATATAATCCTTTCAATAGATTCTTTTACTTCTGCTCCACCTTCTAATTTGACAGCATGCGCTCCTGATTCTTTCATAATTCGAATAGAAGATTGCAATGCTTCTTTTGAATTTCCTTGATATGAACCAAATGGCAAGTCAACTACTACTAGCGCACGTTTCACTGCTCTTACTACAGAAGAAGCATGGTATATCATTTGATCTAACGTGATCGGTAATGTAGTCTCATGTCCTGCCATCACATTAGATGCGGAATCTCCCACCAATAAAACATCAATTCCTGCCTCATCCAAAATTAAAGCAGTAGAATAATCGTATGCCGTTAACATTGCGATTTGCTCCTTTTTAGACTTCATTTCGTGAAGTGTATGTGTGGTTATTCTTTTGGTTTCTTTATGAACAGACATGTTTTTTTTGCTATTGTTATATTAATAATTCCTTTGGGCAAATTTACGCCCAATTTTGGGTTTTTTCTGCCAACAAAGTAAAAGTCCGATTTTTAAATTGATCTTTCAAAAAAAGCGGAAGAATAGTTGAAAATTATTACCTTTGCATTCGATGAAAACACTCCAAAAATGCATTGATTTTTGTTCGATCGGAAACGATCCAATTTAATCATTTCTGGAACAGCGGCTTTGTAGATACTACAAGGCCTTTTTTATACCCAAAAACAAAAAAATAATATGGCAGAAATTAGCAGCATCCCGGCAATATTGCTTTTAGCAGACGGTAGCGTATTTAAAGGTAAGGCCGCAGGCAAAATTGGTACCACAACTGGTGAAATATGTTTCAACACCGGCATGACTGGCTACCAAGAGATTTTCACAGACCCTTCTTATTTTGGTCAAATTATGGTTACCACTAATGCCCATATAGGGAATTATGGTATAGCCGAAGCCGATGTAGAATCAGAGTCTATTAAAATTGCCGGTTTAGTTTGCAAAAATTTCAATGTAGGATTTTCTAGAAAAATGGCAGAAAAGTCGATTCAAGATTATTTTTCTGAAGACCACATCGTTGGTATTTCTGATGTAGATACTCGACAATTGGTTCGTCATATAAGAGCGAAAGGCGCAATGAATGCAATTATTTCATCTGAAAATTTCACGATAGAAGAATTGAAAGAAAAATTAGCGGCAACTCCTTCAATGGTTGGCTTAGAACTTTCATCTATAGTAAGTACAAAAACAGCCTATTTATTAGGCAACGAAAATGCAAAAAAGAAAGTAGCCGTTTTAGACTTAGGTGTTAAGAAAAATATTTTGAGATGCTTTAATGAACGCGATGTATTAGTGAAAGTTTTTCCTGCAAAAACTACTTTTGAAGAAATGAAAGCTTGGAACCCAGATGGCTATTTTATATCTAATGGCCCCGGAGATCCAGCAGCAATGCCTTATGCAATAGAAACCGTAAAAAATATTTTAGCAGCAGAACAACCTCTTTTTGGAATTTGCTTAGGCCATCAATTATTAGCACAAGCAAATGGCATTCGTACACACAAAATGTTTAATGGTCATCGTGGTTTAAATCACCCTGTTAAAAATGTAATCATCAACCACTGTGAAGTAACTTCTCAAAATCATGGTTTTGGAGTGATTCCAGAAGATGTTCACCAATCTGAATTAGTAGAAATAACCCATATTAATTTAAACGACCAAAGCATAGAAGGAATTAGAGTTAAAGGGAAAAAGGCGTTCTCTGTGCAATACCATCCGGAGTCTTCTCCAGGACCACATGATTCAAGGTATTTATTTGATGACTTTGTGGCGATGTTAAACTAATCAACTGAATTAATTTAAAATAAAAAGATATGAGTATTATAATTGATGTACGTGCAAGACAAATCTTAGACTCTAGAGGTAACCCTACAGTCGAAGTAGAAGTGTTAACCGAAAACGGGTTGATGGGAAGAGCTGCGGTTCCTTCTGGCGCATCTACTGGCACACATGAAGCTGTTGAATTAAGAGATAACGACAAAAGCGTTTATTTAGGTAAAGGCGTGTTAAACGCTGTTAAAAATGTTAACGATAAAATTGCTCCTGAATTAATGGGCATGGATGTTTTTAACCAAAACAGCATAGACAATTTAATGAATGTCATTGATGGCACAGAAAACAAAGGTAACATGGGTGCTAACGCAATCCTTGGTGTTTCAATGGCAGTAGCAAAAGCTGCAGCACAGGAATCACGCCAACCATTGTATCGTTACATTGGCGGTGTCAATGCAAATACATTACCCATTCCAATGATGAATATTTTGAATGGTGGTGCACATGCTGACAACAAAATCGATTTTCAAGAATTTATGGTAATGCCTATTGGTGCCGCTAGTTTTTCTGAAGGATTAAGAATGGGAACAGAAATTTTTCATCATTTAAAATCTGTGTTGAAGAAAAAAGGTTATTCTACAAACGTAGGCGACGAAGGTGGTTTTGCACCTAATATTGGTTCAAATACAGAAGCCATTGAAATTGTATTACAAGCAATAGAAACTGCAGGCTATCGCCCAGGAGAAGATGTTTACATTGCAATGGACGCTGCTGCATCTGAATTATACAAAGCAGACGAAGGCGTTTATCATTTTCACAAATCTGGTGGCGAAAAATTAACATCAGCTGAGATGGTAAATTACTGGACAGATTGGTGCAAAAAATACCCGATTATTTCAATTGAAGATGGTCTTGCAGAAGATGACTGGAATGGCTGGGCTGCATTAACCAAAAGCATTGGCGCTACTACACAAATTGTAGGAGACGATTTATTTGTAACGAATGTAAAAAGATTAGCAACAGGAATTGAGAAAGGAATTGCGAATTCTATTTTAGTAAAAGTAAATCAAATCGGATCAATTACAGAAACCATTGATGCTGTTAATTTAGCACATAGAAATGGTTATACTTCTGTAATGAGTCATAGAAGTGGTGAAACAGAAGATACCACCATTGCAGATTTAGCAGTTGCTTTAAATTGCGGTCAAATAAAAACTGGTTCTGCATCTAGATCAGACCGGATTGCAAAGTACAATCAGTTACTTAGAATTGAAGAAGAATTAGGAAGCAATGCATATTACATTGGTAAAGATTTTAAATTTTTAAACCGATAATTTTAATTTGGATTTTAATTTCGGTTTTTTGTATCTTTAAAATGTTGATATGTTGAAAATTAACATTGACTAAAACCGGTTAAGATTATTTTCTTTGTATCCGAAACATAAAACATGAAAACCGCTTGTGGTTAAAATTATTATGAGGACAGATGTTAACAAGCGGGCATCTGTCCTTTTTTTTACCAAAAAATGAAAAAGTTTCTAAACATCTTAAAAAACAAATACTATTTAAGCTTCGCCTTATTTATTGTATGGATGTTAGTGTTTGATAGAAACGATCTAATTAGTCAATACCAACATTACAACGACTTAAAATTACTGGAAGATCAAAAAGCATATTACATCAAGGACATTGATCGTATGGAAAAAGATTTTAACTCCCTCACTACAGATCAAAATAAATTAGAGAAATTCGGCAGGGAAAAGTACCTGATGAAAAAAGACAATGAAGATGTTTATGTGATTGTTAAAATTCCAAGAACAGATACCGTTGAAAAGAAAAAAAGATTTTACTTTTTTTAAGGCCTACCTCGATTTCGATTAATACCTGCCCAGTCGCTTTCTTCCAAACCATTCTAAGCTAGCCAATGCTAGTATAAAGCTTAAAATCCAATTTAGGTCAATTAACTCTTTACTGGTTGTTGCTTCGTAGGCTATGCGTTTATAGTTTTGATTGAACAATAATGTATCTGCTAAGGCCGACAATTTGTTGTCTTGAAAACTAATTGCTCCAGACTGTTTCGAAATATTATTCAACAAGTCAAAATTAGCCCTTGTATCCATTTGCTCTAATTGGTTTGCCCTAATTGTAAAGTTGCCTTTGTCGACGAACTGAACAGCGCCTAATTGCGTTTTAGCGCTAAAAGAATACACTCCTGCTGGGAATGCCCCTGCATTTAATTCGTAATTGATGTTATTCTTAGAAAAAACGAAGTCGAAATTCTTTCCTTGGCTATTTTTAATTTTCAATTGTACGTCTGGCCCAGTGATTGCCTGGTAACTATCGTTGTATAATGTAGCATTGAAATTTATTTCCTCACCAGCTACAATGTTGTTATTTTGAATTTTTACATTGAACTTTCTGTTATCTGATTGCAACACTAAAAACTGTATTGTTTTCTGAATAAGCTCTTCCACCGCAGCCGTATTATTTGCTAGCTGATAATTAACCAATCGCCATCGCCAAATACCGTCTCCAAATAAACTAGCAGACTTATATCCATTTTGTATATTAAAGCTTAACAATGGCATATTTGTTGACACCGAGCCTACTTGTTGCTTCAATAAAACTTGCGCGTTTGCTTGTGTTTGGTAACTTCCAAATGGCGCATTCAAAGGCGGCAACTGCGCAATTAAACTTTTGGTTTCTGGCGTTAAATTAAAATAATAAAAATCATCGTTGAACAATGCCGTTACTTCGTTTAGTTTTGAATTGGCATTGAGAATTTGCGTAGCCGTATTTTGTCTATTATATAAATCAATATATGTTTGCGGACCAACTATATAAAAGACTGGAATATTTAATGCTTTCGCTTGTGAAAGCAAATCAAAGGAAGCATTGTTACCTGAAGGTAATTGATGTAAGATTAACAATTGAAATTTAGCTAAATCTTTTGGTGCAATATCTTCAGCTATTAAAGTTGTTAATTCGTATTGTTCGTTTGCTTTTATAATCGACGAAAATGCAGCCAAATCGGGGTGTGCAGCGTTTGCATAAAGCAGTACCTTTTGTTTGTTCGCTAACACATTTACATAAAAATAAAAGGTGTTGTTTGCAGAATTTTGCTCTCCATTAATTGGATTTAATTTAACGGTATACGTTTGTAAGCCTACTTGATCTGCAAAAAGCTCAAAAGGAATTGTCGCAAAAAAATCATTTTTATTTATATTAACCTTAAGCTTTTTTTTCTGCACCCCATTTTGAAAAATAATTAAATCTGTCGACTTGCCAGCTAAGGAGAACGCTTTCAATTGAATATTTACTGGAAAATAAGTGTCTTTAAATACCACATCATTTACCTGAACATCTTTTATTGCGGCATCTTTCTGCACTCTTGGATCGCCCAAGCAAACGGTATAAATTGGCAATGCTAATTTCTGCGATTCATATAATGGGTCTTGACCTTGATTCGCAATTCCGTCAGTAGCTAAAACAACTGCCGCAACATTTTTATTAATACTGAGTGTAGCTACCTGTTGCATCGCAGCAGCAATAGCTGTTTGCTGGTCTTGGTAATTAGGATTGGCTTGATCTAAAACTAAGGATTCTCCAAATTTGATTAATGAGACATCAAACTTATCCGCCAATTTTGCCTTAAAATCATTGAGTTGATTTAGGTATTCATTCTGATAATAAGATTTTCTGTTGGATGCTAAAATTGAACTAGAATTGTCTTGCAAAAAAAACAACAAGGGTTTTTCTTCTCTACTAGACTTACTTGTAAATAATGGAGAAAATAAAAACAACATTAATATAAAAACCAATACCCAACGGGCAGCGGTTAATAAAAACCGATAAGGCTTAGCGAATCCAGAAGGTGGATAATATAAAACTAGGCTATATAATGTTGCAATGAATGCACATAGCAAAATCCACCAAGTCGATTGAGAAGAAAAATGAAAGGTAGTATTAAACATGCTGTTCATAAACGCATGCTAATTTACATTTTTTTATGAATTCGAAATAAATTACCTAGACATTCCGCCACAAACCGAAATAGTTTGTCCGCTGATATAGCTACCCATATCTGAAGCAAGGAATAAAGCAACATTTGCTACATCTGAAGTTTCACCCATTCTTTGTAAAGGAATTGTTTTGCTCCATCCTTCTACTATTTCCGGCGCTAGTGCATCTGTCATTTCTGTTTTAATAAAACCTGGAGCAATTGCGTTACATCTGATATTTCTTGAACCTAATTCTTGCGCAATTGATTTAGTAAAACCAATTATACCAGCTTTAGATGCGGCGTAATTTGCTTGACCTGGGTTTCCTTGTAATCCAACGATTGAAGTCATGTTAATGAATACGCCACTTCTTTGGCGCATCATAACTTTACTAGCTGCTTTGGTTACATTGAAAATTGATTTCAAGTTGACAGTCATTACTTCGTCCCATTGGGCTTCGGTCATGCGCATCAACAAACCATCTTTGGTAATTCCTGCATTGTTTACAACAATATCTATAGTGCCAAAATCTGCAACGATGTCATTTATTAGTTGTTCCGCAGCATTGAAATCTGAAGCATCCGAACGGTAGCCTTTTACATTGGCTCCTGTTGCGGCAAGTTCTTTTGCTAATGCTTCACCTTTTTCTACTGAAGATAAATAGGTGAAAGCTACATTTGCACCTTGAGCTGCAAATAATTCAGCAATTTTCTTTCCTATCCCTTTTGATGCACCTGTAATTAATGCAGTTTTACCAGCTAATAAATTCATTTTGAAATATGTTTTTATTTAAAAATAAGGCTTGCTTTTAGTATTTCCTATAGCAAATATAACACTAACATGCTTATGTACTTAAAAACTCATAAAAAAAGGCCTTAGCAAATGCTAAGGCCTATCTTGTTTTTAATATTTATTTTAAAAGTCCTGCTTTTTGTAATTCTTCTTTCATGGCAACTCCAATTGTTGCTGGAGATTCTACCACTCTAATACCACATTCACGCATAATTTTCATTTTTGCTGCTGCAGTATCGTCTGCTCCACCTACAATTGCACCTGCGTGACCCATTCTTCTTCCAGCTGGTGCAGTTTGTCCTGCAATAAACCCAACTACTGGTTTTGTACCATGGTTCTTAATCCACATTGCTGCTTCTGCTTCCATGCCACCACCAATTTCACCAATCATAATGATACCATCTGTTTCAGGATCGTTCATTAATAATTCAACCGCTTCTTTAGTAGTTGTTCCAATAATTGGATCACCTCCAATTCCAATAGCAGTAGATTGACCTAAACCTAAACGTGTAATTTGATCAACTGCTTCGTAAGTTAAAGTTCCTGATTTAGAAACGATCCCTACTCTTCCTGGTTGGAAAATAAAGCCTGGCATGATACCAACCTTTGCTTCACCTGCAGTCATGACTCCTGGACAATTTGGCCCAATTAATCTGCAATCTTTATCTGATAAATATTCTTTTACCAAAATCATGTCTTTGGTTGGAATACCTTCTGTAATACAAATGATAACTTTTATACCTCCGTTAGCTGCTTCCATAATAGCATCAGCTGCAAAAGCAGGTGGCACAAAAATAATAGAAACATTAGCGCCAGTTTTTGCAACTGCATCTGCTACTGTATTGAAAACTGGTTTTTCTAAGTGTGTTGAACCACCTTTTCCTGGCGTTACACCACCAACTACATTGGTGCCATAAGCTAACATTTGACCTGCATGGAAAGTGCCTTCACTACCCGTAAAACCTTGTACAATTACTTTGGAATCTTTATTGACTAAAACACTCATTGTTTTTCTTATAAATTATGCTGCAAAACTAATAAAATTTAAATAATCCGCTAATATTGATTTCGATATTCTAAATACCCTGTGCTTGGAATTGCAAGGAGACCAATTTATGGTAAATTCCCCCTAATTGAAGCAATTCTTGATGGTTTCCCGCCTCCACAATGTGCCCTTTATCGACTACCAATATTTTATCGGCATGCTGAATAGTAGACAAACGATGAGCAATGACAATACTCGTCCTTCCATTCATGAGTTTTTTTATGGCACTTTGGATCAATAATTCCGTTTCTGTATCGACAGAGGAAGTTGCTTCATCTAAAACCAAAATCTTAGGATTATAAACTAAAGCCCTAATGAATGAAATTAATTGCCCTTGACCAACAGATAATGTTGCGCCTCTTTCCATTACATTGTAATCATAATTACCAGGCAACTGCATGATAAAATCATGTGCTCCTACTTCTTTTGCAGCCGCGATAACTTCTGCTCTTGAAATGTCATTGTTTTTCAAGGTAATATTTTCGTGAATGGTATCTGAAAACAAAAATACATCTTGCGGGATGGTTGCGATGGTGCTACGTAAAAAAGCTAAATCATATTGTTCGATCGCTATTCCGTCTAATAAAATTTTACCTGCATTGATATCGTAAAACCGATTCAATAAATTTATAATTGAAGATTTTCCTGCGCCTGTAGCACCTACCAACGCTAACGTTGCGCCAGCTGGCAATTCAAACGTTATGTCTTTTAATACAAAATTGTCTTCCACATATGCAAATGAAACATTTTGAAATTGAATGTTACCATTAATTTGCGTTGGCTTCAAAACACCTTCGTTATTTGTTTTTAAATTAGTGTCTAAAACTTTAAAAATTCTTTCGGCACTCACCATTCCCATTTGTAAAGTATTAAACTTATCTGCTAATTCGCGAATAGGTCTGAAGAGCATATTGAGATACATAATAAAAGAAACAATTACGCCTAACGAAACAGCCTCTTGCATTACTTCTTTTGAACCATACCAAACGAGAATACCTATTGAAGTAGCAGACATCAATTCCACTACTGGAAAGAAAATAGAATAATACCAAACGGATTTTATATGTGCATCACGGTGTCTTAAATTAATTGCTTCGAACTTTTCTTGCTCTTGCTTTTCGCGGTGAAATAATTGAATGATTTTCATCCCAGAAATATGCTCTTGCAAAAAAGTATTGAGCTTAGCCACTTCTGTTCTGACTTCCTGAAAAGCTACCTTTGTTTTTTCTTTAAAAATATAAGTAGCAAGCAATAAAAAAGGAATGGTGCTTAAACTTATCAAAGTTAAACGCCAATCCACATATAACATTACTGAAACCAAAACAACAATTTGTAAAATATCTCCGATAATAACCAACAACCCTTCTGAAAAAATATCAGCAATGGTTTCTAAATCGGAAACGCTTCTGGTTACTAAAGTCCCAATTGGTGTATGGTCAAAATAACTTAATTTGAGGCTCAACAAATGATTGACTATTTTTTTACGTAAGTCTAAAATAGCTGACTGTCCTAATAAATTAGTTAATAAAGTATGGTAATACTGCACAAACATTTGTAATGCCAAAACAAAAAACATGGCTATGACCATCCAAATTAAACCCATTAAATTTGAGTCAAAAATAAAATGATCGATGGTATATTGAACCATGTAAGGCCTAACAGGAGCAATGACTGCAAGTACAATTGTTAAAAAAGCTGATTTGTAGAAAATGCTTTTATATGGTTTTACAAATTGAAAAACCCTTGCTAATAATTTACTGTTGACTAGCTGCCCTGTTGCCATTGGTCGAAATTTTGAATTGTTTAAATTAATCTTTTAAATATCCATCAGGATAAATAACAGATACTAATGCTAAACCATTTGCGGGAACTGAAGTTCCTGCATTTGACCTATTTCTGCTCGCTAATATTTTTTGGAATTCTGTTAAATTAATTCGACCAATACCCACATCTAATAGTGTACCTACAATGGCTCTGACCATGTTTCGTAAAAAACGATTGGCTGAAATTTTAAAAATAAACCCATCTTCCGTTTGTTCCCAATAAGCATAATTAATCTTACAAATACTGGTACTTGATCCCGAATGTGTTTTACTAAAACATTCAAAATCCCGATGCGTCAAAAGTAATTTGGCAGCATCATTCATCAAATGAATATCCGGCTTATTTTTAAAATGAAAATAATAACTCTGCGATTCTACAAATGGATTTTTAAAAAAATGCATTCGGTATTCGTAACCACGTGCAATGGCATCAAACCTTGCATGCGCATCGTCTTTTACTAAAATAAATTTCTTTGCGACAATGTCAGAAGGCAACATCCCATTCAAATTAGTAATTAATTGATTGCTGATATTTTTTGTGCTATCAAAATGTGCATAAAAATTTTTCGCATGTACGCCTGCATCGGTTCGGCCACAACCTAGCGTATAGATAGGTTCAGCTAATAATGCACTTAATTTTTGATCAAGTATTTCTTGTATAGTAATTGCATTCGGCTGTAATTGCCAACCATGATAGGCAGTACCTAAATAAGCTAGTTCTAAAAAATAGCGCATCTTATCTTATTCGATCAGCTGCTCTTACTTTATCTTCATCTTTACGAATTGCTTTAGCCGCCATTGCTGTAAATAAAATAGCAATACTTGGCAATGCAACACCAAAGCCCATTTTAACTTGGGTAATTCCTGCTGCTGTAATTTGTTGTTGTAAAGAAGACAATAAATAAATTACAAAAGCAAATTGCGCAATGACTAAAATTCTTGCAATTCCCACTTGTCTTTTTCTATTGTTAAACTGAAAAATAGTAAACAATAAAAACAAAGAAAGTGCTGCCGCAATGAACATGCGTAAATTATTCAAAGTTTGTAATTCATAATTATTCGTTAGCGCATTTTTTACATAACTACCTTGAATGGTAATTTTAGCGTCTAACACATGAGCAGATGGGCCTATTTGTTGGTAATGATAAATCGGCACAAAAAATAGCACCATTAGCGCTACCGATGCTAGGAATAAATAAATGGTTTGAATTCGTTGTATCATAATGTTTTAAAAAAGTAAAATTAAACGAATTTGACGAGAAAAAAAAAGAGTAGATCATGGACCTACTCTTTTTATTAATTAAGCAAATAGATTACCACCTACCGCCTCTTGAATCTTTGTCTTTGCGTTCTCTTCTTGGAGCACCGCTTGGTGAATTAGCAGCTGTGCTTCCAGAACCAGATGACCTGCGCTCTGATGAATAACCACGACTTTCGCCACGACCACCGTCTCCACCTCTACTTTCGCCACCATAAGATCTGCGTTCGCCGCCGCCGCCACCATATGACTTACGTTCACCGCCACCATATGATCTGCGCTCTCCGCCGCCACCGCCGCCATATGACTTGCGTTCACCGCCACCATATGATCCTCGTGAACGACTTCTGCCTCTATCTCCTCCACCGCTATCTTGAGAAACTTCAATTCTAACATTTCTGCCTTTGAAATCTACGCTCTTGAAAGCAGATTGTACTTGCTCTAATACTTCGTTTTCTACTTCAAAGAAAGAATAAACTCCTTTGATGTCGATCTTACCAACACGGTCGCCTTTAATTCCAGAAGTATTACATACAAATCCTAATAATTCACCTCTGTTGAATTCGTCAACAGAACCTAAATTAATAAACAAACGTGTATGTGAACCGCTTTTTGCGCTACCCATTGAATTTCTATCTGCCGAACGATCATCTGCTTTTGCATTTAAATCTGGAGCATTGCGATAGTAATCCAAGAATCTGTTGAATTCTAATGAAGCAAATCTTTTGATAACATCTTCTTTAGATAAATCTGTTAACTCATCGTAAATGCGTTGCATGTACTGATCAATTTGTTCATCATTCACTTGTACATTATGTACTTTGTGTACTAAAGAAAATAATTGTTTTTCACAAACATCAAAAGATGTTGGCACTTCTGCTAAAGTAAATTTCGATCCAATTTGTCTTTCAATTTGACGAATTTTACCGATGTCTCTAGCAGTAATAATCGCCAATGAAGTTCCTGTTTTACCTGCTCTTGCAGTACGACCACTTCTATGTGTATAGTTTTCAATTTCATCAGGCAAAGAGAAATGCACTACGTGAGTTACATTGTCTACGTCGATTCCCCTTGCGGCTACGTCTGTTGCAACTAATATTTGCAATGACCTGTCGCGAAATCTTTTCATTACCCTGTCGCGTTGTTGTTGCGATAAATCACCATGCAAAGAATCTGCATTGTAACCATCTTTCATCAACATCTCCGCAATCTCTTGTGTTTCAATTTTTGTTCTTGAAAACACAATTCCAAAAATATCTGGATTGTAATCTACCAACCTTTTTAATGCAGCATATTTGTCGCGAGGACGAACTACATAGTATTCGTGATTGATGTTTACGTTACCTGTATTTTTTGTTCCTACGGTTAATTCGAAAGGATCATCCATGTAGTTTTTTGCAATACGACGAACCTCTGCAGGCATCGTTGCAGAAAACAACCATGTAAATTTATCATCAGGTGTAGTTGATAAAATACTGTTGATGTCTTCTTGGAAACCCATGTTTAACATTTCATCGGCTTCATCTAATACTACAGATTTTACTTCTGAAAAATTAACTGCTTTCCTGTTTAATACATCCAGCATTCTACCTGGAGTTGCTACCACAATGTGTGCGCCTCTCTTGATGTCTTTTAACTGAGTAACAATACTTGCACCTCCGTACACGGCAACAACATTTAAGTCGTCGAGGTATTTACCGTAATTTTTTAGATCATTCGTGATTTGTAAACATAACTCACGCGTCGGGCATAAAATTAATGCCTGCGGATGTTTACTTCGAAGATCTATCTGTTCTAACAGCGGGAGGCCAAATGCGGCAGTTTTCCCTGTTCCTGTTTGTGCCAGACCGACAAAGTCGCGATCCCCCTTTAATAAGACGGGAATGGATTGTTCTTGTATAGGCGTCGGCGAGACAAAGCCGATTTCTACAATTGCCTTTACAATTTTAGGACTGACACCCAATTGTTCAAATGGGTTCATTAAATATATAGTTTAAAGCGATCGCCTCTTGCGAAAGCCGCCGCAAAGATACGCTTTTATTTAGCAAGTAGCAATAGTTTAGCAACTTATGTTTTAAAAACCTCGAATTGAAGCTTTAAAGCAGTTAAATAGCGTTAATTGAATTTAGCTTAATTGACGAATTCTGTACTTAATTTGAATCTAGTAACCCTGCCATTACCTGCGTCACATACATATAATATTTGATTGTGATAGGCAAGTGCTACCGGCTTACGGAATTGCTTTGGACCTAATCCGCTTCCGCCAAAAGATACTTTGATATTCTTTTTAGTTGCATAACCTGGAGGTGGTTGAATACCTTCCAATCCGTTTAAAGAAAATAAATAAACAGAGTCTTTTGCGGCATCAGCTACAAAAATATAATTACTACCATCGCCAGCAATTGTTACGCCTAATGGTGACGTAAATTTATTTGGCGAATAAATAAAGCCATTCGCTTTTGAAGTGTCCTGTCCAGCTAATGAAGTGTTCAGCGTGTAGCTAGAACCAAATTCTGAAGAAACAAAACTGATGTATTGCGTTTTAATGGTGGTACTCGGATTAATTGAAGTGAAAATAAAATCACCACCTTGCTTTACTATAGGAGACTGAGGTCCTTTTGCCAGTGTAGTAATTGCAAATGGCTTCTTAAAATAATCACTGATTAAACCTTGCTCAGTTTGCACATTTACCGTAGTAACAAATTTATCTCTTGAATTGAATACTAATATTGCATCATCTGGTCCTCCTATTTGTGTAGGCGCATTTGATGGCCCAGAACGTGTGATATAATAATTGTTATCAGCCATCACACTAATTGCATTGAAATGTGTAGCGGTATCTGAAGTCGAAAAACTTGTTTTAAAATAAAACGGGTGAATTGTTCTCTTTTTTAAAGTAGCAAAAGATAAACCATAACCAGAAGTAGCAGCCAGCTCATATCTAAACACCGCATCTAACTTGAAACTATTCCCATTAATTAATGTATCAATTGCACCTAATGCCAATAAATTCAAACTTCGATCCATTGCAATCGCTTTTAATCCTGGAATAACTAGCGAAGAAATCTTTTTACCACTTTGGTCAAAACAATAAACGGTAGACCTGCCTTGATCCGCAATGTAAACTAATTCATCATAACCAATAATAATAGCAGTAGGGTTTTCAAAATCTTTTAATGCGGGTTGAATTGGAACAAATGCAATTGGTTGTTCGTCGTAATTAGGCACATCGATAAAACTTAAATTTGTTTTATCGCCAAATGGATTTTCACAACTTGTCAAAAGAAAAGTTGCAGCAAAAAATAGCGTAAAAAATATCTTGTTGTTTTTCATTACCTGTTTTCTTTTGTTAAAGCAATTGATACGCCTACTTGTTGTGCAAATCCCAAATATGGATGTGGATCTGCAGCATATAATACATTCAAAGGATATCTACCAAAATGAGTACGAATACCCGCTCCAAAGGTTGGAGTTGATTGGTCTTTCAATCCTAATTTAAACCCACCACGAACATAAAATAAATCCAGCCAACTGTATTCTAATCCAACACGTATGTTTTCTGAATTATCATTTGGATGCTGTAATTCTGTTGCAAATAATAATTTGTTTCTACCCGATTGATAAGGTACAAAGGAAACACCCATTTTGAAAAGTGTAGGTGCTGCATATGCATTGATATCTGGATTAGAATTATTAAAGGCAACCAATGTATTTGTTTCTCCATCAATTTTAGTATTGATACCAAAATTGGAAAGCAATACAGCAAATTTCAAATCTTTAAAATCTGTTTTGTAAAGAAAACCTAAATCAATTACACCACTATGCACTTTAAAATTGTCAATCCCTTCATAAATATATTTTGCCGAAATGCCATAACTAAAATAATCTGACAACACTTTACTATAAGATAATCCTAATGCTAAATTTTGTCCGTAGAAATATTCTCCTGTACCATAAGGCTGAAATTCCGTACGCTTTTCCATGGCATCGGTTCTGTAACTTTGCAATTGAAAAGCCCAAGCGCTATAATGTTTAGTTGGCACAACTGCTGCAAGATAACTTGTATTTGATCCCGCATAATATTGTTGTGATGATATTGCAAAACTTAAATCTTTCACATCTATAATCGCTGCAGGATTTGCAGCTGCAGAAAATGCATCACCTGGCATTGCAGCACTAGCTCCAGCCATTGCTGTTGCGCGTGGATTATAATTTAATTTTAAAAAATTAAATGCCGAAGTGCCTGCTCTTTGTCCGCCTAAATTAGGAAGCAATTGTGCTTGTGCAAACAACACGCACATAGAACAAACAATGGCCATTAAATATTTTTTCATTTCAAATTTTATATATGCTGAACGAGTCATTTATTATTGCAAATTAAAACTGCCAACTAATTCCAGCCAACAATTGTCTTGGCGTCAAATACCTAGCCGGGTTAAATGGTGGCACACCATTGTCTTGTGGATCAGGATACATTGGATCACGATAAGTATTAGGAAGCGGATCTCCATATTCATAAGCCTTACCTGTGATTGGATTTATTATTGCAGCGTTTTTATTATCAAAAATATTTTTAAATTCTAAACTCAAACTAATTTGTTGTCCTCTTTTAATAGGAATATCTTTGGTAATTTTTAAATCTGTATTCCACCAAGCCGACCCTAGCTTACTAAATGGATGCAATTCGTCGGGCTCGTAAATGGGCCTTCCATTTGGCTCTACACCATTTTGATAGTATGGCGTATAACGTAATCCTGATTTGTATGTTGAATTAAAAAACACACGCACCCTATTAAAATTAATACGGCCAATATGGAAAGAAGTGTCTGGTTTAAATACAATCATTAATTTTAAATCAAGTGGTCTGTCCCATGCTAAATTTTGTTCAACAGTTGGCGAGACAGAACCTGTTTGTAAAATTTGCAATTGTGATTCTTGCGCAGAATTTGATTTCCCTGTAGCAATTTGATAAGCCGCACTAAAAGTTGCGCTTAAATATCTTTGAACTCTTCTATTTAATGTCAATTCAAATCCGCGGATTCTTGCATAATCTTGATTGATATTGAAATTCTTTTCAACAAAACGTCCAGTTTGATCTTTTACAATAATTCTTCTACTTACAATATAGTCGAACTTGTCGTTGTAAAACGCCGTTGCGGTAACAGCAAAATTTGATGTTACTTGTGTTTTAATTCCAACTTCATACGAAACCGTTACTTCTGGATTCAAGTCTGGATTTCCTAAATTTGCTAGGAAAGACCTATTTTGATAAACTGGATCTAAACCTGCATAAACAAAACGTGGATGTGGCAACTTACTTAAATGCCCGTAATTAAAATACAAAACATTATTCTCAGAAACTGGGAAAGAAATTCTAAGCTTAGGTAATAACCTAAATTTTGTTCTGCGACCAAAAATTTCTGTACTATTTGCAAGATAAGATTGTCTGATGGCGTCTAGTACTGGCGCGTTTGGATCTGCTACTGCTTGATCTGCAAATTTTCCAGGCATCCAATAATTCAATCGAACTCCTGCATTAACAATGATGCCTTTATAACGCAATTCATCTTGAAAGAATAAGCCTCCAGTAGCAGGGTTTACTTTCCAAATATCATTCGACTGACCAATACTTGATGAAGCTGTAGTGGTAGAGTCGTCAATAATAATTGGTGCACCAATCCAAGGTCTAGTAACATCCACCCATTGGTATTCTTGCTCTTTATGTTCAATTCCGAAGCTGATAAAATTTTCTTTATTCGGAGTGTAATTAAATTTTACTTTGAAAGTATTTTCTTGTGCGTAGTGATCGTGCCACAAAGTAGAAACTCCTCCGTTGTTATATAAACCTGGACCAGGATTTACATAAATCACGGAGTCTCCAGGATTAAATAAAGTTGCGGGGTCTGATACAATAGATGCTGGATCGAAAATTTGATCAATGGTCGAAGGCCTAAACGGTCGACCATTTGCATCTGCTCTCAAATTTGTAAATAGCCTTGCAAAAGAAACATCCATCGACAATTCTTTTGAAAACAAATTCAAATATTGAACAATTAATAAATTAGACTTGTGGGTATAGGTTGCCGCATTGTCCATATTCAAACTGAACAAATATTGATAACCAGGGGTCACGATTGCGTTGTTTCCTACTACTTGAAGTGATCGAGTATTTTGATTGATATTTAAACTTGATTGATTTGATATCGATAATTTTTTACCTGGTGCAATATTATAAGTTAACTTAAAAGTACCCGACCATTTATTATCTTCTCTTGGCGCCCAAATAGAATCATTATTACGCAGTAAAGAACTATGCAATTGCTTAGCCGGATTTTTAAAAAACTCATCAGTCAATTCCATATTTGCACTACTAAAAAAAGTTAATTTCTTTTTAGTAAAAGGCACAGGTGATCCAAAGTTGATGCTTAACATATCGGTATTCCAATTACTAGCATTATTGATCCCTAAATTATCTCTGTAATAACTACCACCAAACTTAACTTTGTCTCCACCTTCTCTTATCCTAGTTAATACGACACCAGAAGTACCTTCGCCAAATTCTGCTCCAACTCCACCTGTAATTACTTCAATGTCATTTACTGCATTTGACGCAATGTCAACGCCAAAGCCCGTTCCAGCTAGTGGATCTTGCGCATTTATACCATCAACTAAATATTGTGTTTCGTATACTCGACCTCCTCTAATTTGTAAACCATCTGGATTTTGACTCACCCCTGCTTGGTTTGCAACAATCGATTGCACATCTTTCACACTCATGTCTTTGATGTCTTCTGAAGAAACTTTTGTACTCGATTTCCCAGACTCTAAGTCTACGATCGTTCTTTGACCTAAAACTTCAACCGCACCTATTTCAGCAGTCACTTCACTTAGTGTTAAATTTAATTGCGTAGGAACTGTTCCATTAATTTTTACACCATTATATTGCAACTCTTTATAGCCTAAATAAATTGCTTTTACTGTGTAATCGCCAGGCTTAATGGCATTGATTTGAAAACTTCCATTGACATCTGTACTAACACCAAAGTAAGTACCAACAATGGTTACAGTTGCTCCAATAATTGGCTCTTTCGTTTTTCTATCAATAACTTTCCCTTTCAATACTCCTGTTTGTACTTGCGCACTTACAACAGAGAACATGGAAAAAATAAAAAGTAATATATATATAATGCTTTTTTTCATTACCAATTAAATTCGTCTAAAAATATCTTTTGAAATAATTTTTTTAATTCGTCTTGCTGTCCATTTACATCCGCATCACCTTGCATTTTAAATAAATCTATCGAACAAAACACTTGATTGGTTTTACCATTAGTGTTCTGCGTTTTAGCCATAACCACTTTCGTGTTGGTGACACCAGAATTTCTTTTAATGTTGGCTGAATAAATTACTGTAGCATTTGACTTTTCAAAAAACGGATCAACAGCATCGGCAAACGAACTAGCTTGCAAAACAGGGTATCCGCTGCCTGCTAATGTATTGGGTACTAAAAATGAATCTTTAGGAATGCTCGCTTTTTGATTCGCAGCGAAAAAAGTTTGAAAACTATCTGCTGGAGAAAATTGAAATATTGGGGAAGTCTTTGAAAATGCTAATGGGTAAGCATTGTTTGCAAAATCAGAACAAACAAATAATTTTCCATCTGCATTTAAATAATTTTGAATTGCAGATGCTCCACTTTCTAATAGCATGGCATTATTGTTACTTGCAATATTATCAGAATACCAGAACACTTTATCATACAAATTCAAAAACAAACTAAATGTGGGTTTCCAAATTGATGGGAAATAAGCTTTGTTTTGTCTAAAGAAATCGTAAAAGTCTACTGCACCATATACAGATTGTAAGACTTCTTTATATACAACATCCGCACTTGGGGTAGTTGCAATATTATACGCATCAAGCACCAATAAATCAGATGTCTTTCTTCTTAAGAAAAAAGACTTTAATGTATCAATGGTACTCTCGGCACCAGAAAAATCGCGCGCTTTAATATAAATGTGATTAATGCCGTCTATGTACAAACCATTGATTTGTTTATTAATTTTAATCGCGTCGTAACCCAAATAAACCTTTGCTTGATCTGCTCCAGTTACACCTGGATTGTTTGGCACTAATGTTACGAAGTTTGTTTTCTTAGAAAATGAAAACCAATCTCCGTTGTTAATTTTCAAATAAATTGAATCAATGGTTTCGTTGCCATCTAAATCATTCGCATTCCACAATAATGAAAATACAGTATACACAGAATCTCCTTTTATCAAATTATCGTCAAAGGAAATTGTTGGGATGGTATTTTTAATTGGAATTCTTAAGTAAGCTGGAGATAAATCTTTATTTCCATCGTTATCTATTGCACGAACATATAAATGAATATCTGTTGTATCTCCATTAGAAATAGTGAATCGGAAGGTGCTGTCTTGGCTGGTAGTAAAGGACCATGTATTATTATCTAAAGATATTTCATACCCTTTTACAAAACCGTCTTGGTCATCAGCAGACCAATGCATTGTAACATTTGTATTCAATCTGTTTTCACCAAATCGGTCAATCTTATCTAAAAAGATAGAAGTATTCGGATTTGCGTTTAACTTCAATTCATCTTCTTTGATACAAGCAGACAAACCAAGCGTTAATAATAGAAAAAATAAAATGCGTGTTGATTTCATTATAAATTACAAAAAAGCTCCTTGCATTATAATGCAAGGAGCTGTTAAAATTATTTTACTACTACAAATCTTCCATTATTTAATTGTCCTATGTTTTTAGCAACAACTGAATAAATGTAAGATCCTTGTGCAATATTATCAATAGCAATAGATGTGCTACCACTCAATGAAGTCAACGCTTTTGAGCTTACCATATTTCCTAACATATCATAAATTACAATGTTGCAATCTATCGCATTTGCAGGCAATATAAAATCGAAGTTGATTTGATTACTAGTAGGGTTAGGATATGCAACAACTTTGCCTTTATTTAAAGCTTGGCTATTTACACCTACTGTCATTCTCGAATAGTTTTCAAAATCAGTATTGTTACGTGGCATTAATTTACAGTTACTGAATGAGTAATCCATAATACCAGTTACAGAAGTCATGCTATCACCTTTTTGAACTACAATTGGAGCCACTTTCATTACACCTGAAATAGTTGCCCAGATAGTGTCTGTAACATAAGAAACATTTAAAGAAGAATAAACCGATGAAGTTACCCTACCAGCAATTACCCTGCAACCAGCACCACCATCTGTGGTATCTGGACCTACACGGTATTCTGCAAAATTACTAGGATCGTCTGCATTTGCATTTACTACTTTTAATTTTGAACCATTATTTCCAATGAACTTAACTAACATACCTTCGTATGGTTCAGTTCCTGTAAAACTATATTTTCGGAATGAATCAGCAACCAAAACAATTGGAGTAATAGAACCTGTTCCGTTTTTCGAAACTGATGTAATTGCCTCTATACGAGTATAACCATAATTTTCTCTTACGGTACCAGTCACAGTTACTTTATCACCAATAGCAAGCGTAGAAAGCGTTGTACTTCCAATACACATTAAACCTGCCCAATTCAATTGATTTTCTTGTTGAATAAATACATACCCTAAATCATTTGCAGACGCAGTTACTACACCTGTAACTGTAACTTCTTGACCCAAGAAGCCTGAGTTACCTGATTTGAATGGCGTATATTGAACATCATAAATACCCATACCTGCGTTACGTACTACATAGAACTTTGGATCTTCTGTGGGTACATTAGGAATGCGACTTACTAATTGTGCGGTTGAATTGTCTTTTGCAGAAATGTAATATTTAACAAAAGAACCATCTGCTTGTGCAGGTATTACAGCTGAAAAACTATTTCCGTTTGCAGTCATTGCAACCGAAGTATAAGTAGTACTATTTACACCTACTGCATAATAAAGATCTGCAGAGTTAACGCCATCTTTATCCGTAATGTTTGCTGTAACAGTAATCGCATCAGTACTTGTAGGGACTTTAATAGAACGTGTGATTTGTGAAATTGTTGGAGCAGCTGCACCATATACAATTTGCGAAGCATCAAATACGTGTAATTCATATCCACGATTATTTAATGAATGCGCGATGATACCTTTAATACTAGTTAACACATCTCCAACATTTGGTGGAACAAATGAGCCACCAGCTGCAGGTAATTTAAAAGCTTTAAATCTGTCTGAAACATTAATTTTATTTCCATTAGCATCAACAATATTAAAACTTACACGTGTGCCATTTGAAAAATAATCAACTGTAGATACTGTCAAATTACGTATCTCAACATACATTCCTTCGTATTGCTCACCAGTAGTTAAAATGTTATTTCTATTTGCATCATTCAATTCTGCTGCAGTAATCAATTTTGATTTTACTGTAATTCCACCGCCAAGAATTTGAATAGGTGTAGCTGGCGTTGTATTTACAGGTATAAATTCTGTTTCGCCTTGATACTCTAAAACATTTCCAACAATTTCTACGGAGTCACCTGCAACTAAAGAAAGGATTCCTGTTCCAGCATCACCGGTTACAGTGCTGCCTGGGAAGTTTTGATATAAGTCAATTCCAGAAAAAGAAGATCCATCATTTGTTTGAATCCAAACTTGTTTTCCGCCAACTAATGTTGAAAGACCTGCATCCATGATTACAACACCACGAATTCTAATCGTATCTGTAGATGGAATAGAAGAAGCGTCTTGTCCTGCCGCTAAATTCTGCTGCGAAACCGTTTGCACTTCTTGAATTGTTTTTAAAGGATATTGTGCTTGAGCAGCTAATGCACCAAACAACAACATTGCCATTGCGAGTAATTTTTTGTTCATGATTTTTTTATTTTCTAATTGCTGTGTATTTTTCTATTTAATTAATGCGAATTTACCGTTTACTATTTTGCCTGTTTTATTATCCTTCACAGAAAACATATAAATACCTCTTGCTATAATTTGATTGTCTGCTGATAATAAATCCCATGCATGCTCTCCACCTGAAAATTGATTCTTACTTGGGTCGGCGTAAATATTATTCCATTTAATGTCCGAACCATTATATGATTCGTTATGCGTAAACTGATCTACTAAATCGCCAGAAGATGTATAAATTTTTACGGTACAATTTGCAGGCAAGTTTGCGAAGTATATTTTTTTACTTTCTGGGTTGGTGCTCAACCCTTCCCAAGCTGCTAAGCCATAATATGGATTTGGGTATACAAATGGTTCGCCATTTGCAAAGTCGTCATTCGCTGGCATACCAGGGAAAATCCTTTTGATATTTGGCAATGTACTTGACTCTAATGATTCTAGATTATTCACTTTGTCTCCTTGGTCAAATGCCGTTAATGCAATTGCATGTTGCCATCCGTTTTGTAAATTATCGAACGTATATTTATAATGATAATATATTGGCTCATCTAAGGGACCTAATTCTCCAAACGTAATAGAATCTTTTAATGCTATCGCTTGCAATCCTGTGTTGTTAAATAAGGTATTATCAGCACGATCAAATTCAGCAACTAACTTTAAAGACTTCGCAATATCTTGCGTTTGTTTTACATCAAAACCTAAAGCTGTTTTGTATATTCTATAACCTTCAAAATCTTTTTTCTTTGAAATTGGATCTACAGATGCTTCTGCATTTTTTGTCCAGTAAATTTCCATTTTATTTTCAGAAGCAACCACTTTCATTCGAGGAATAACCGGTGGCGCTGGCAATACAAATCGAGTAATAACCCCATTGCCATCTCGGTCTTCGCCAGCATCAAGTAACCCGTTGAAATTTACATCTTCGCCGTTGTATGCAGTTTGAGCAAATTTAGAATTCTGCACTAAAATTTGTTTTTGAAAATCGTTGTCTGCTGTATTGGGTTTTCCATCTTCATTTTTCTTTGCACAAACTAAGGCAAATGAAATATTAATTGTTTGACCAGGTTTAATTTGGACAAAAGGGCCAACAGCCATCAAATGCGATCTGTTATTCGGCTGACTTAATGTTGGACGAATTACTGTTTGCCAGTCGGAACGATGATTTAAACCAGCAGTCATCTTTCCATATTTTTGATTATCGTCTGTTGGAGAAAAAAACAAAGGATCTGCAGAATTTTGAAATTGCCATGAGTTATAATTAATCTTCATGTTTGGTCTTAATAAAGGATGCGCAAATCCAGCAGGGTCAATCGATCCGAGGTATTTTAACCCAACATAGGTTTCGGTAAATCCTGGGTCGCCGTTTGCATCAAATTCATATGCAATATCTAAAGAATCTAAAAAACCATTACCACCTTTATTATAAAATGCACTTCCACCAGGAGGTGTTACATTTACATTTCTCACTACACCGTCTTTCCAATAACCAATAAAAACACTATCCCAATTTGAAGTACTGTTATTCGTAATTGTATAGTTTAATATGACAAAATAATTTGCAAAATTAAAGTTGTAGTTATATGCTTCAAAATGCACATCGGCACCTAAAGGGAAATTATGGTTTGTAATAGCAATGTTTGTTCCAGGAACTACAATATTTTTATCTGTAAAGTCAGCTAGAAAATCTTGATGTGATACCGCATTGGTTTCATATAAAGGATTGTCAATTAAACTAGATCTTTCTTTTATTTTAGACCCTAATCCGGCAGTAAATTCAAAACCGCTTTTACCGGTAGTATAACCCGAGGCATCATCAGTAGCTCCTGAACTAACAGCAACCTGAGACCCGTTGATTAATGCACCAATCCATAGACCTCCCTGAAATAAATGTTCTACACCTGAATTTGCAGGAAATTCACAAGATGGATATCCTAAAATATTATAAGAGCCTTTGAATGCATTACCGATCATGCCTAAATTATTGATCGTCATTCTAATATTTCCAGCGGTGGTTAATTTTTCATCGAAAGAAGCCTGAGCTATTCCATTAAATGGAATAAATAAACCAATCGATCCAATTAAAAACTTATAAAATTGTTGTTTTGAAAACATCTTAATATTTCGCTACTTTTTTTATCACAGACAATCCATTTTTATTTTCAAATCTTAATAAATAAATACCTCTTTCTAATTCTGTATTTGGAATAATTTGTATATCTGAATTGGAAGTTATGATTTTTTGATTAGCCACTAATTTCCCAGCACTATTATAAATTTTTAAAGCAATATCTTGATTCAATAAATTCGCACTAAAATGAATTTCCAATTTGTTGCTGATTGGATTTGCAACTTGAATCTGCTGTGCAAACAATGCTGCTGCTTGCCCTACACCTTGCGCCGCAGGTTTAGTTGGTGTGAATACAAAATCTGCTCGGATCGGTAAATGATCTGACATGTTATAAAGTGATCCTAAAACATTAGCTGGCACAGATGTATTAGCTGGCAAATCTGTTAATGCTAAATTAAAATGCAAACCATCATTTCCAATTGGAATATAAGTGCTTGGTAAAATTCTAACTTTTAAAGAATCGGCTATAACTGATTTTGTTGCCAACATCATATCAAAACGGTCATCCATACCTCCTCCAGAAAAACTTCCTCCGGTTGCGCTATGAGTTGACTGCGTATGTATTGCAGAAAAATTTCCATTGTTATTCCAAGCACCTGGCTTATTTAATGGATCATAAAACCTTCCGATTAAATTTGTGTCAGCTACTAAATTTTGATAGGCTAATTCTGTGTGTGTATAAATATTATAATCACCCATTATAATTACATTTCTAGGTTTTGTAAATGATTTCATATACCTAGAAACTTGTTGCGTTTCAGCGGCACGAGTTGCCGCTTCTACAGAACCGCTACTTGCTTTTAAATGCAACACAATTACCGTAAAAAAAATAGTGTCTTTGGTTTTTACTAAATTAGAATCTTTATAAAACAAATTAAATGCTGTAATTTCACGTTGTACTTTTGAAACAGTGTCTTGTGATAGCAATTCAAATTTATTTGAATTATAAAAAAGTGTATTTGTTAAGGAAGCATCGGCACCTGCTTTAGATAATTTCCCTCTCTTCCATTTTGTTTCTCCGTTAATATTCAACGCGCCAGTTAATATATTTTGAGCATAGTCTGCGGTGGCAGAAATTTCATTACATCCAAAAATATCTGGCTTTACATAATTAATAATAGTAGACAACAATGGATTCTTTGTACTAGGTGGCTGATTCGATTCGCCATAACGCAATAAATTATATTGCATCACTCTTATAGTGTCTTGCGCCAATACATTTACAGACGCAAATGCACAAAAAAGGGCTATTAAAGCAACCTTTTGATATAATTTATTTCTACTCATTTTTTCGCCTAATTATCAGCCTGCAAATGTACGTATAAATATACATTAAGCATTGGTAAAATTGGGGCGAATAGCTTGATTTAACTTAAAAATGTTATGTGGCTAATATGATTGGCGAGAAATAAACACAACGCCAATTAACTAGTTAGTTTTCAGCTACTTGAAATGAAAATTAAATAATGTATTAATCGAGCTTTTCAGTTAACAATTTCATTTCGATTAGCGGTGAAATTTGCTCATAAAGCACCGCAAAAACGGCCCTAGAGATTGGCATTTCAACTTTATAATTCCGATTGATTTCGTGTATACACTTTACAGCATAATATCCTTCTGCAACCATTCCCATCTCAAATTGCGCAGATTTTACAGAATAGCCTTTGCCGACCATGTTTCCAAAAGTTCGATTTCTTGAAAACTGAGAATATGCGGTTACCAGTAAATCACCTAAATAAGCAGATTCTTTGATGTCTCTATTAATGGGATGAACGGCAGCTAAAAAGCGCTCCATTTCTCTTATGGCATTTGAAATTAAAACAGACTGAAAATTATCTCCATATCCTAAGCCATGAAAAATACCTGCTGCTATTGCATAAATATTTTTCAAGACAGCACCGTATTCTGTACCATAAATATCATCACTTGTTACTGTTTTGATATAACGATTATTTAGCAAGCTTGTAAAAGCAATTGCATGCGATTGTTGTAAACAAGAAATTGTTAAATATGATAATTTTTCAAGTGCTACTTCTTCTGCATGGCAAGGCCCACTGATAACTAAGACCTGCTCAAGTGGTAATTTAAAATAATTATTAAAGTACTCGCCGATGATTAAATTGAACTCAGGAACAATTCCTTTTATTGCACTACAAACAAATTTTCCTTCAAAATCTTGAGGCGTTAATGCGGCTAAACTCGAATGTAAAAATGCAGCAGGAACAGCAACTATAACTACATCAGCCGCATCAATAGTAGCTTTTAAATTGGTGCTTACTTTGTCTGCTTTAATATTAATTTCAGCAGAAGAAAGGTAATGCGGGTTGCGATTAAATTGACGAATATGCGCAACAGCTTCTTCATTTCGCATCCACCATAAAACATCTGCTTGGTTATCACACAGTATTTTAACCAGTGCGGTAGCCCAACTTCCCCCTCCAATTACGGCGATTTTAGAATCTTTTGTTATTTGTTTCATATTCGAATTATAAAACGAAAATACCAAAATTGAAACAGATAGACAAGAAAAAACTACTTCTTCTCTTCTGCAGTATACAAATCTTCTTTGCTCACTTTTTCAATCTGCATACCTTCTTTTAATAACTTTGAAATAGCTAAATATGGGGCAACTACAACTTCTTGACCTGCTTTTAAACCACTTTTTATTTCAATGTACATGTCATCTTGAATTCCTGTTTTCACAGCAATTTTCTTTACTTTATTTCCTTCCACTACAAAAACAAATTCTTTAATACCCAATGCAGGCACTTTAGAATCGGTATTAGTTGTGTTGTCTGTTGAATCTTCTCTAGTGGTTACAGATTGTATAGGTATTGTTAAAATATTGCTCGTTTTTTCAGTTTGAATTTCAACAGTTGCAGACAATCCAGGACGAAATGGGGAAGGCATGTTTTTATCTTTACTGTTCAAACTAGCATATGATTCAGGTAACACCCTAATTTTTACAGGAAAGTTTGTTACTTGATCTGCACTGGCACCAACTACGCTGGCAGAGTTTGCAATTTCAGTTACAATACCTTTAAATTTTTTATCTAAGAAAGCGTCAACCTCAACAATTGCAGTATCTCCAATTGATAATCGGTTAATGTCGTTTTCATTAACATCGATACTTACTTCCATTGAATTCAAGTTTGCAATTCGCATTATTTCAGTCCCTGTCATCTGAGAAGTACCCAAAACACGCTCTCCTAATTCAACATTTAATTTCGAAACAGTTCCATCAACAGGAGAGAAAACTGTGGTTTTAAATAAATTATCTTTTGCCTCTTTTACAGAAGCTTCTGCACTTTTAACATTAAATTTTGCTGCTTGAACATCAGCTTTTGATGAAAGGTAATTGCTTTTGATCACTTCGAAATCTGCTTCCGAAATAATTTTATCTTTAATTAATTTTAAATTTCTTTCATATGCCTGCTCAGTTTGTATAAACCTTGCTTCTGCATTTGCCAAATTTGCTTTAGAAGTGTTCAATGCTGCCGAAGCCCTATCTAAATAAGACTCATAGATGTCAGGTCTAATTTTACAAAGCAATTGTCCGCGTTTTACTTTTTGACCTTCAATCACCATTAAAGAAACAATTTCCCCAGAAACATCTGATGAAATTTTAACTTCCACTTCTGGCTGTATTTTTCCACTTGCAGAAACTGTTTCCACAATCGTACGCTGCTCCACTTTTTCAATAGCCACTTTTTGGTTAGCAACACCGCCTATCCAGCCCATTTTTTTTCCTGTAATTGCAAACGCAATTAACACCACTACAGCAATGATTAAATATTTAATTAAATTATTTTTTTTGTTCAACATGGTATTTGTAAATTAAAATGTCAATGGGTTTCCTAAGTAAAAGTCTACTAATTTTTGTCTGAGTATTAATTCGTATAATGCCTGCACGCGTTCAGCTTCAGACTTTGATAAATTGTTTTTAGAAATGATAAAGTCTACTGCATTTATTAATCCAACATCAAACTTTTGTTGATTGTATTTGAAAGACTCTTTCAAAGCTGCATTACTTTTTACAGTGGATTCGTATTTTTTCTCAGCTGCTTTTAAATCGTTCAAAGCTTGTGCAATAGATTTACTCAAATTCAACCTTGCCGTTTGTGTATTGATTGTCGCATTGGCTAAATTTATTTTTGCGCGCTTGATATTTGAACTAGCATTTCTACCATTGAAAATCGGAACGTTTAAACTAAAACCCCAATATTGTCCAAAGTTATCTTGTAATTGCCCCTTGACGGTTTCTCTCGCCAGGGAAACGTAATTTGAATTCAACCCCATTCCAAATCCTAAGGTTGGAAAAAGTGCTGCCTTACTTATTAATACTGACTTTGCCGCAGATTGGTATTTATAATCATATAATTTAACATCTGGCAAACGAGTCTCAGCGGTACTGTATATTTCAGAAAATTGATACTGCGCTCCACTTCCTAAATTTGGAAGAATATTTGCCGGCTTTTGAATAACTATTTGTTCAGCAGGATCTCGGTCTAACAATTGCAATAAATTTAGTTTAGCAATAGAAAGTTGGTTTTCTGCATTTGTTAAACTTAATTGATCTCTTGCTAACTGCGCCTTGCTTTCTAATAAATCTCCTTGTGTAATATTTCCTACTTCGAAATTTTTATTTGCTCGTTCAAATTGTTGAGTGCTTATTTTTAATTGCTCTTGCGAAACCAACAGCAAGTCTTGATTATACAATACATTGAGGTAGTAATTAATCACCATTAAAGTAATATCATTTTTAACTTTCTCAAAACTTGCTTGCTCTGCTGCTAAATCGAAAGACTGCGCTTTGTAATTATTAATTTTTTGACCGCCACCTAAAATGGTAACTTGAGAATTTATTCCTGTAGAGAATGAATTATAACTACTATAACTAGATGAACTGGTTACCGGATTGACAGACAATCCATAGTTTTTAGAATTAGAAGCATTCGCATTAAAAGATGGTAAAAGCGCGTACTTGCTTTGCTCTTGATCTATTTTAGCTAAATCAACATTTAATTTATACTGCTTAATAGTCAAATTATTTTCAAGGGCGTAACTAATGCAATTTTCAAGAGACCACGTTGGCGCTTGTGCTTTTACTTGAATTTGTTGTAAACTTAATACAACACCTATCATGAAGGCTAATTTTGTTTTTTTCATCTTTCAGACGCAAAATTCTATTTAGAGCTGTAAAAATATAGTAATTTAGCTCCAAATCCTTATTAAATTGGTAATTTACCGTAACATTTTTCTTACTCGATGTATCTAAGTAAAACACCCAGGCTACTTAAAGCGCTCTATCCTTCTTTAACGTGGGATTTTCGAGACCATAAAGGAAAGGTTTATTTAACATTTGATGATGGCCCCATTCCTGAAGTAACACCTTATGTATTAAATGTTTTAGCAGAATTTAAAATTAAGGCAACATTCTTCTGCATAGGCGACAATGTCAGAAAACACCCAACTGTATTTCAACAAATTATTGACGCTGGACACAGTATAGGAAACCACACTTTTAACCATTTAAATGGCTGGAAAACAAGTAATTCTGAATACACAGAAAATACAATGTTGTGTGAATCTCATTTTAAAAGTCAAATATTCAGACCTCCTTATGGTAGGATTAAAAGAAGTCAAATAAAATCATTACAAAATCGCTTCAAAATCATCATGTATGATGTACTCAGCGGCGATTTCGATATAAAAATAGACGCAGAAAAATGTTATCAAAACGTCGTACAAAACACCAGCGATGGGTCTATTATCGTTTTTCATGACAGTTTAAAAGCATTTCCAAACATGAAAGATGCACTTCCGAAGGCAATTACAACCCTTCTAAAGCAAGGTTACAGCTTTCATTCAATCGACTAAACAATTACAAAATTGATCAAAATAAAATAATAATTTATCCTAAATTCGCGGTAGAAAATAAATTATTATGGCATTTGATATAGAAATGATTGAAAAGGTTTATGCAAACCTAGATGAGAAAGTTAACGCTGCTCGCAAAATTGTAAACAAACCATTAACCTTAACTGAAAAAATATTATACGCCCATTTATGGGAGTCTGCAAGCGAAGCTTATAGCAGAGGAAAATCTTATGTTGATTTTGCTCCAGATAGAGTTGCTATGCAAGACGCAACGGCTCAAATGGCCTTGTTACAATTCATGCAAGCCGGCAGACCAAAAGTTGCAGTGCCTTCAACTGCACATTGCGACCATTTGATTCAAGCGAAAGATGGCGCAACTACAGATTTAGCAACAGCTAACACACAAAATAAAGAAGTATATGATTTCTTAGCTTCTGTATCTAATAAATATGGAATTGGTTTTTGGAAACCAGGTGCTGGAATTATTCATCAAGTAGTTTTAGAAAATTATGCATTCCCTGGTGGAATGATGATTGGTACAGACTCTCATACAGTAAATGCTGGTGGATTAGGTATGATTGCTATTGGTGTTGGTGGTGCAGATGCCTGTGATGTAATGGCAGGATTACCATGGGAACTAAAATTTCCAAAATTAATCGGCATTAAATTAACAGGTAAACTTTCAGGTTGGACTTCTGCAAAAGATGTTATCCTTAAAGTTGCTGGTATATTAACGGTAAAAGGTGGAACCGGTGCAATTGTAGAATACTTTGGCGAAGGCGCTCAATCTTTATCATGTACAGGTAAAGGAACCATTTGTAATATGGGTGCTGAAATTGGCGCAACCACTTCTGTTTTTGGATACGACGAAAAAATGGCTGCCTATTTAAGAGGAACAGATAGAGCAGACGTTGCAGATTTAGCAGATAAAGTAGCACACCATTTAACTGGTGACGATGAAGTTTATACTAGTCCAGAAAAATATTTTGATGAATTAATTGAAATTGATTTATCAACTTTAGAACCACACATCAACGGACCATTTACTCCAGATTTGGCTTGGCCACTTTCAAAATTTGCTGCTGCTGTTAAAGAAAACAACTGGCCTGCAAAATTAGAAGTTGGTTTAATAGGTTCATGTACAAATTCTTCATACGAAGATATTTCTCGCGCAGCATCTATTGCACAACAAGCAGTTGATAAAAATTTAAAAGCTAAAGCGGAATACACTATTACGCCAGGTTCAGAGCAAGTTCGATACACAGTTGACAGAGATGGCTACTTATCAACTTTTGCAGCAATGGGTGGTGTAGTATTAGCAAATGCATGTGGTCCTTGTATTGGTCAGTGGGCTAGACATGGCGCAGAAAAACAAGAGAAAAATTCTATCATTACCTCTTTCAATAGAAATTTTGCAAAACGTGCGGATGGAAATCCAAACACTTTTGCATTTGTAGCTTCTCCAGAAATTGTTACGGCATTAGCAATTGCAGGTGACTTAACTTTCAATCCAATTACAGATACATTAACAAACGCGAATGGCGATCAAGTAAAACTAGATGAGCCAAAGGGAATCGAATTACCAATCAAAGGATTTGCAGTGGAAGATGCAGGATATCAAGCACCAGCAGCTGACGGAAGTAAAGTAAATGTAATAGTAGCTGAAAACTCTTCAAGATTACAATTACTAGCACCATTTGCTGCATGGGAAAAACAAGACATCAAAGGTTTAAAATTATTAATCAAAGCAAAAGGTAAATGTACAACAGACCATATTTCTATGGCTGGACCTTGGTTGAAATTCCGTGGTCATTTAGATAACATTTCTAACAACATGCTTATTGGTGCAATTAACTTTTTCAATGAAAAAGCGGATACAGTAAAAAACCAATTAACTGGCGAATATGGCGCTGTGCCTGCTACACAAAGAGCTTACAAAGCGGCTGGAATTGGTTCAATTGTGGTTGGTGACGAGAACTATGGCGAAGGATCTTCTAGAGAGCACGCTGCAATGGAGCCACGCCATTTAGGTGTTCGTGCAATTTTAGTAAAATCATTTGCAAGAATTCACGAAACAAATTTGAAAAAACAAGGCATGCTTGCATTAACTTTTGCAAATACTGCCGACTATGATAAAATCCTAGAAGACGACAACATCGACATTAACGGGTTGAATGAATTCGCTCCAGGAAAAGCACTTGAAATATGTTTAAACCATGCAGATGGCAGCAAAGAAACCATCTCTGTAAACCACACTTACAACCAACAACAAATAGAATGGTTTAAGGCTGGAGGTGCACTAAACATTATACGAGCTAGCGTTAACTAAATTATAAAAAAGGGGTTCGCCCCTTTTTTTATTTCCAAAAATATCGAAATGAAAATCACACTTTTAGTGGTCGGAAAAACTACAGATAAATATTTAATCGAGGGTATAGAAAAATACACCAAACGATTGATTCATTATTGCAAGTTTCAAATTGTGGAAATACCAGAATTAAAAAACACCAAAAGTTTAAGTGAAGAACAACAGAAAGAAAAAGAAGCAGAATTAATCGCTCAAAAAATAACGGCTACAGATCATGTTATTTTATTAGATGAACAAGGCAAACAATTTACTTCCGTAGAATTTAGTAAAGAAATAAATAAATGGATGAACCAATCTGTTTCTTCTGTTGTATTCGTAATAGGCGGCCCCTATGGTTTTGATCAGAAAATAAAAAACAGGGCAAATGCTGAAATTTCACTTTCGAAGATGACTTTTTCGCATCAAATGGTCAGGCTGTTTTTTGTTGAACAAATTTATAGATCGTATAGCATATTAAAAGGCGAGCCTTATCATCATTCTTAAAATAATAAAGCAATAAAAAAGCCCAATTAATTAATTGGGCTTTTTTATTATTCAGCAGCAGCTTCTTCGTTTGCTGCAGGTGATGGTTCGTCAAACAACGGTAACGTTGAAAGAAATAAATACCAAGAAAGAATCTTTTTAATGTCTGATGCATAAACTCTTTCCACATCATGGTTTGGCACAATGCTTGTAAAATATTTACGCAATATTTTATTGTCAGATTTTGGATCAGGGATCGCATTTTTTGCTGCTTCTGATTTCATTTTTTCTAAAATGCTGATCAAAGTAATATCTTCGTCTTCTTCGCCAAATACAGTAATATCTTCCAACGTAGCAAGTTTTGTACTTGCATTCGTGATTAACTTATTTTTCAAACCATCCATGGTTTCTAAAATAAAGCCTGCTTTGTTCTGACCGATTACACGATATAATCCTGGCTTACCAGTTACTGATACAATTCCTCTTAAATTCATATGATTAATTTTCTTCTACCACTACACCTAAAATTTGATCTCCTTGCGCAATTGCGTCAACCAAATCAACATTCTCTATTACTTTACCGAACACCGTATGATTTCTGTCTAAGTGTGCTGTGTTTGCACGGCTATGGCAAATGAAAAATTGCGAACCACCTGTATTTCTACCTGCGTGAGCCATAGACAATACACCTCTATCATGAAATTGGTTTTCACCTGTTAATTCACAATCAATCATGTAACCGGGGCCACCTGAACCTGCTTTATAAGCTGTAGCCTCAGATTTTGAATATGGACAACCTGCTTGAACTACAAAATCAGGAATTACACGGTGAAAAGTTACACCATCATAAAAACCTTCTTTTGCTAATTTGATAAAGTTAGCAACCGTATTAGGTGCGTCTTTCTCAAAGAATTCAACCTTAAGATCTCCTTTTGCTGTTTTTATTATTGCAGTACTCATATGATAAATTTTATAAGCAACAAAAGTAAAAAAATATTCGACAAGGCCAATCGTTGTATGCAATAGAATTTGTTATTTTTACCTAATTCAAATGAAAAAAACACTTTTATTAGTTTTATTTCTGAGCCGCGTACTCTTCAGTAGCGCTAGTTCTATATTAATTCCAATGGATGACAAGCAAAGCAACCATTTGAAGGCTTACGGGCTTGCGTATTGGGTTTTAAGGCAAGATGTTTCAATGCAATGGCTGCTTAATTATAAAGGTGGTAGTTTTTTAATTCCATATGCGCAAAGCATCGAATCGGAATGTCGAATTCGAAACGTATCTTATGAATTACTTGCTGATGTACAAGCCAGCACAATCCTTAGTCAAATTGCAGAACCAGAAACAAACATGGATGCAGTTAAGTTAGACAAAGCGCCGAAAATGGCGGTCTATTCCCCTAAAAACAAATTGCCTTGGGATGATGCAGTTACAATGGTTTTAACCTATGCAGAAATTCCATATGATTTAATTTATGACGAAGAAGTAATAAAAGGTGTATTGCCAACATATGATTGGCTTCATTTACACCACGAAGATTTTACTGGGCAATATGGACGATTTTATGCAGCTTATCAAAATGCAGCATGGTATCAAAATGATGTTCAACAGAATGAACTAACAGCAGCAAAACTTGGATTCAAAAAAGTATCTGAATTAAAACTAGCAGTTGCTACCGCCATTAAAAACTTCACGGTTGGGGGTGGTTTCTTATTTGCGATGTGCTCTGGAACCGATAGTTATGACATTGCCTTAGCGGCAGCTGGAATAGATATTTGTGAAAGTATGTTTGATGGAGACAGAGCAGATCCAAATGCACAATCAAAATTAAACTTTCAAAATACTTTTGCTTTTAAAAATTTCAAACTAGATAACAACCCTTATAACTACGAATTTTCTGACATTGACAATACCAATTCAAGAAACCTTAACGAACAGAATGATTATTTTACATTGTTCGACTTTTCAGCTAAATGGGATCCTGTGCCTAGTATGCTTACACAAAATCACGAGAAAGTAATCAAAGGCTTTATGGGACAAACCACTGCCTTCAAAAAATCTTTAGTAAAACCAGATGTATTGGTTCTTGGCGAAACAACAAGCGCTTCGGAAGTACGATATATTCATGGAGAAATTGGGAAAGGCACTTGGACTTTTTATGGTGGACATGACCCAGAAGATTACCAGCATTTAGTGAGCGACCCTCCGACAGATTTAAATTTACATCCTAATTCTCCGGGTTACAGGCTTATCCTAAATAATGTTTTATTCCCTGCAGCGAAAAAGAAAAAACAAAAAACCTAGCGGTTTTTCTAATCATAGAAATTCCAAAGTAAACCTAGCTTAAATGTTCTTGGAGCTATTGGATAATTTGCAACCATCATAGCACCATAGGAGCTAATTAAATTATTCGCATGTTCTAATTTAAACATTAAAACAGCTCTTTTTAATTTAGCAGTTACGAACACATCTATTAAAGGGTAATCTCCCAATACTTTGTCTCCTAAATGAAAAGTCATGTTAGCCGGCGAATAGGCCAAAGCCCTATAAGCCGAATAATAACGTGTGTCAAATCCAGCACGAATTTTTAATGCTGCTTTGAAAAGTGGCATTTGCACATAGGTAGAATTGTATATATGAAACTTAGGCTGAGGCAATATATTTTGATCGGAACTTTGTTGCACGTAAATATAATTATCAAAATGCAAGGCATGCCAAGCCATTCGTTTAGCAATATAAAAAGTATTTAAAGTAATTGGTTTAGTAGCCTGAATGGGTGCAAAATTTTGATCAAAATATACATAATGATCTAATGATTGATGTGCAAAATTAAGCGTCAAATTCATTGGCTTCCAATCTAAAGAAATTGAAATCTTATTTGTTTGTATTGATTGAAAATTATTAACCCATTGAAAGTGGTTATTATGCAGCTGTATTGCGCTAAAAACAGGACTTTGACGATTGATATCGGCAGCAATTTTAGCAACCAATCTGCGTTGCAATAAATCGTAATTTAATTGAGTATGTAAAGAGAAATTCTTATCATAGGCACCAGCAAAAATATAATCAGCATGTAGCATATAATTAATTGCTGGGCTGATTTGATATTGTAAACTAGAAATGAAATGATGACTCGTAAATGTGGAGTCAAATTTATTGTTTTGAAATATCACAAATTGATTTTGTAATCCAAACTTAAAAGATTTTAAACCACTTCTAATAACATTTCCTTGCTCAAAATACTCGTAAGCAAACAACGAATTGAACTTTTTAATTTGAGTATAATCAGCAGTTTTTAATGAATCAAAATAAATGTGGTTGAAATAACCAGAGTCAATTGAATTTGCATCAAAATTAATCACTTTATTTAGGTAATTCCATTCTTGTGTAAAACGATGTTTGTTTTGCACCTTATCAATTGAAATTGAATCTAGCTTTAATTGATATACATCACCAATCGCATAACTTTGCTTGAAAAGCAGCTCCGTTTGCCTAAGGTGATTAGTTGCTGTCTTAAGATTTACTGGCTCAAACAACGGGTCGTAAATTGGCGCCGTTTCAAATAGGCTATCATTTACAACACCCCCATTCTCCTTTGTTGTAAGATTATTGGACAAAGCTGCAAACCAAAACTTATATCGATTATTTTTTGAGTTATACCACAAACTTGCATCGAGCGATAAATGATCTGCTTTTTGTAATTGATAATCTCCTTTTGAAACCAATCTAGTGTAATTTAACGCATAGTTTAATCGAGGATTAATATTTTGTGCAAAAGTAAAACTGAAAAGCTGCTCTTGTTTTTGATTCCAAAAATATTTGAGCTGTGTAAATGGAGATGCCGTTCTGTAAAATTTTAACTTTTCAGCCGTAGCTAAATAATTATCCAAAGAAACCCATCCATCTTGAAAGCCAGTAATTGTATTGCTTTCATAAAAAATAGGCATTGTAGCAATTCCCAAATTCCCTAAACTTAGGAAAGGAATATTAGCTGTTGCTGCTGGATGAAAATTTTGAAAGCCAATGTAATCTGTATCTAAAGAGTCAAATTTAAGCGAGTCAGCATTCTGTTGAGAAAGTTGCAAAAACCGAACGGTATTCGGTCCATATTTTGAAACGCTGTCTGTAGGAGCGGCCACTAAACCGTTCACAAATAATTGTAAAATAAAAAATAAATATATCTTTTTGGTCAACCTCATCAACTATGCAATTTCTATTAATTTTTTTATAATCTTAGTCATTTTAGGTTCTGCTTTTTGGGCAATCGCAACAATTTCTGCTAATGATACAGGCTTTAATTGTTCGGGAAACCCTTCATCTGTAATGACAGAAATAGCAAATACCGGAATGCTCATGTGATTTGCAACAATTACTTCTGGAACTGTTGACATGCCTACTACATCGGCACCAATTATCCTCAAAAACTTATACTCTGCTTTCGTTTCTAAATTAGGCCCGTTCACACTTACATAAACTCCAGTATGCATTTTAATATTTTCTTCCGCAGCAATTTCCAGCGCTTTTCTGTTCATCTCTAAGTCATACGGACTGCTCATATCAGGGAAGCGAGGTCCAAAACTATCGTAATTTCTACCCCTCAGCGGATTATCGTTCTGCATATTGATGTGATCTGCTATCACCATCAAATCTCCTTTTTGATACGCTGGATTCAAACATCCTGAAGCATTCGAGATGATAATTTTTTGAATCCCCAATAATTTCATTACCCTAACAGGAAATGTAATCTCCTTCATAGAATAGCCTTCATAATAATGAAAGCGACCATTCATTGCTACAATATTTTTTCCTGCTAATGTTCCAAAAATTAATTTACCTGTATGAAATTCAACTGTGGCAATCGGAAAGTCAGGAATCATGGAATACAACAATTCGTACTTGATTTCAATTTCTTGAACCAAACCTCCTAAGCCAGTACCTAAGATAATCCCAATTTCTGGTTTAAAATCGCCGATGATTCTTTTAATGTATGCGGTTGTATTTTCAATTTGCTCTAACATATTTCAAAATTAATTGATCAAATTTCACCTTATCACTTTCATGCATCTCCGCTTCTATTGGAATATAATAAATTGGAAGATCAATAATCATTTTATAATTTTCTGAAAACTTTAAACGCATTGCATCTTTTTCAGTTGTTAATATTATTTTTCTTTCTCCTGCTAATTCGCCGAACAACTGATTGATTTTCTGAAAATCTTTAACAGAAAACTCATGGTGGTCTCGAAATGTGATATGCGTTATGTTTTTAAACTTTTTAGATTGGATGTAGTTATGAAATAAAGCAGGGTTAGCTATTCCAGACAACGCTATAATACTTGTGTTCGTTGGGAGTTGATTGATTTTTAGCGCTGCTTGTGTCGAATTTAATACACGAATTTCGCCATATTTTAGAAACGAAAAAAATAAGTGCTGCTTAGTATTTATTTTAAAAAGAGAAGAAATTCTTCGACGTTCTATTGGCGAAAAAAAATCAGGTGTTTTTGTAATCACAATTACATCTGCTCTTTCCTTAGCGGAAATTGACTCTCTCCTATTTCCCATCGGTAACATCCAATCTTTTTCAAACATGGTGTTATAATCAAAAAGTAAAATAGATAAACCTAACTTCACTTTTCTATGTTGAAATGCATCATCCAATAAAACAACATCGTTGTTATCAATTAAATGGTCCATGCCTAATTGTCTGTTTTCAGAAACGACGACATTTAAATTGGGGAACTTTTGTTTAAACTGAGTCGGCTCATCACCAATTTCGGTTGGTGTAGAAAATGCAGTAGCTTCAATAAACCCCGATGTTTTTCTTCCATATCCTCTACTCAAAGTAGCCACCCTATGTTCTGGAACTAATAATTTAACGAGGTATTCAATTATTGGACTTTTACCTGATCCACCAACTACTAAATTCCCAACACCAATATTAGGAATGCGATAGGATTTTGATTTTAAAATTCCCCAATCGTATAGCTTGTTTCTTATTGCCACTACTAACCAATATAGTAAGGCAAATGGGAATGTGCTATATCTTAAAAATTTCATGTATCTAAGGTAGTAAAAAGGCTGATTAATTCTTTACGCAACGAATAGAATAGCCTCTTGCCTTCAAATAATTATTTCGTCCTACTGCAGTTTCATCATAATAAATATATCGATACCAAGCTTTCGAAATTGTTTTTGGATTAATAGTAGCAGTCCACCAATAACCTATATTTCCTTCATTGCTAAATGTTCCATCTTCTATTCTGTATCCACCGGGCAAAGCATTAAAGCCAGTTTTATTTCTAAAAGTAGGATAGTCTGTATTACCTACTGCGCCTACCACAGAAGAACCTGACCACAATGTTTTAGCTGATAATGACTTTGCATAATCGTTACTTGTTTTGCTGAGGTTATAGTTACAGGCATTTGCTTTTAAATAATTTTCCAACACCGACCAATCAGAATCCGTAGGGATTCGCCAGCCTTTTGGAGCCAATTTACCTGTACTAATTGCATACCAATTATACATGGCACCGTATCTTGTTTTATTATTCACAGAATCGTTATTATACCAACAATAGGCTGAGGTTTTTAAATTCGCCCAAGTAGCTGCTCCGGTAACCATTGGAATAGGTTTGCCATCATTATACTTGGTTGTTCTAAGGTTTTCAGCCATCCAAGTTTGTGTGCCAATTTTTACAGTAACATATTCCACCCCATCGGTATCTTTTAATTTTGAATAGGGCTGCGAACCTTCAATATCAATTAACTGAGGCTTATCACATGCGATTAAAAAAAATAATCCGATGTAAAAAAATAAATATAAATACGATTTAAAATTCCTTTTCATTCAGGAGAAATATACAATTTTAAAAACATTCATTCTTTAAAAATAAACATTCCGAAATGCGAAATTAGGAAAATTCAGCTTGTGAAATTCCTTGTGAAAGAAAAAAGGCGTTTTTAATTAAAAAAACGAGTCAAAAAGCTTATTTGAGGCCTTTTTAACCTTGTTTAAAAGGCATAAAAAAGCTATGTTTGTTCAAAACAATTATACTATGTCAAACGGATTTTTTGTGGTTCCAAAACCAGTTAACGAACCCATTTATAACTATGCTCCTGGAAGCCCAGAAAGAGCTGCACTGAAAAATGCTATTGCACAAGCAAGAGCTACACAAATTGATATTCCAATGTACATTGGCTCAGAAGAAGTGAGAAGTGGCAACAAAGAAGCCATCACTCCTCCGCATGACCACCAACATGTATTAGGTCATTTCCATAAAGGCGAAGCAAAACATGTAAGTCAAGCAATTGACGCTGCTTTAAAAGCAAAAAAATCTTGGGCAAATTTGCCATGGGAACAACGCGCTGCTATTTTCTTGAAGGCAGCAGATTTAATTGCGGGTCCATACCGTTATAAATTAAATGCTGCAACCATGTTAGGTCAATCAAAAAATGCTTATCAAGCGGAGATTGATTCTGCTTGCGAAATTATTGACTTTTTAAGATACAATGTAGCCTACATGTCTGAAATATATAGCCAACAAGTTGGTTCTGGAAAAGGCATGTGGAATAGAATAGAACAAAGACCCCTAGAAGGTTTTGTGTTTGCTTTAACACCGTTTAACTTTACTGCCATTGCTGGTAATTTACCAACCTCTGCAGCCATGATGGGTAATGTCGTAGTTTGGAAACCATCTAATACGCAAATTTATTCTGCAAATGTTTTGATGGAAATTTTCAAAGAAGCAGGTGTGCCTGATGGCGTTATTAATTTAGTTTATGTTTCAGGACCACAAGCAGGTGAAGTAATTTTCAACCACCCAGATTTTGCAGGCATTCACTTTACTGGATCAACATCGGTATTCCAAGATATTTGGAAAACAATTGGTAACAATATTCATAAATATAAAACCTATCCGCGCATTGTTGGCGAAACTGGAGGCAAAGATTTTATTGTTGTTCACGAGTCTGCAGATATTGCTGCCGCTAGCGTTGCCATTATGAGAGGCGCATTTGAATACCAAGGACAAAAATGTTCAGCAGCATCTCGCGTTTATGTTTCAAAAAAAGTATGGCCATCAATTAAGGAGCGCATTGCGAAAGACATGGCTACTTTTAAAATGGGTGGAACAGAGAATTTTGAAAATTTTATCAATGCTGTAATTGACGAAAAGTCATTCAACAAATTAGCGTCATATATTGACGCTGCTAAAAAAGACAATGGCGTAGAAATTATTGCAGGTGGCAATTATGATAAATCAGTAGGATACTTCATTGAACCGACAATTATTGTAGCACAAGATCCTAAATATGTAACCATGTGCGAAGAATTATTCGGACCAGTATTAACGATCCATGTTTTTGATGACGCGAAGTTTGAAGAAACATTAGACATCGTAGACAGCACTTCAATTTATGCATTAACAGGCGCAATCATTGCGCAAGATCGCTATGCAATAACTTTAGCAACCAAAAAACTAGAAAATGCTGCTGGTAATTTTTATATCAACGACAAATGTACTGGAGCTGTAGTAGGCCAACAACCTTTCGGTGGAGCAAGAGGTTCAGGAACAAACGACAAAGCAGGTTCAATGATTAATTTATTAAGATGGGTTTCTCCAAGAACTATCAAAGAAACTTTCGATCCAGCAAAAGATTATCGTTATCCATTTATGGACAAAGAATAATTATTTTTTTTTAAGCAAGATTAAATGGAAAAGAAACTAACAATATTAAATGATAAAAAAGCGGAAGCGCTTTTAGGTGGCGGCCAAGCAAGAATTGACGCACAACATAAAAAAGGAAAATTAACTGCGCGAGAACGCATTCACTTTTTAGTTGACGAAGGTTCTTTCGAAGAAATTGGCATGATGGTTACCCATCGCTCTAAAGATTTCGGATTAGAAAACGAACAATATCTAGGAGACGGTGTAGTGACAGGCTACGGCACCATCAACGGTCGATTAACTTATATTTTTTCTCAAGACTTTACTGTTTTTGGTGGATCACTTTCAGAGACACATGCTGAAAAGATTTGCAGAATCATGGACTTGGCGCTTCAAAATGGTGCGCCTTTAATTGGACTCAACGATTCTGGTGGAGCGCGTATTCAAGAAGGCGTAGTGTCACTTGGGGGTTACGCTGATATCTTTTATCGCAACACGATGGCATCTGGAGTTATACCTCAATTATCTGGCATTATGGGACCATGTGCTGGAGGTGCAGTATATTCTCCTGCAATCACCGATTTTATATTGATGGTTGAAAACACTTCTTACATGTTTGTTACCGGACCCAATGTTGTAAAAACAGTTACACACGAAGAAGTAAGCGCAGAAGAATTAGGCGGCGCATCAACCCATTCTACTAAGTCTGGAGTTACACAGTTCGCTTGCGCAAACGAAATTGAATGTATTGAGCATATCAAAAAATTGTTGAGCTTTATGCCACAAAATTGTGATGAAAGCGCGCCTAGTGTTCCTTACGAATCTGCTAACGAAACAAGAATTAAGTTAAATTCGATTATACCAGAAAACGCAAATCAACCTTACGATATTCGAGAAGTAATTGAAGAAGTAATTGATGCGGATTCTTTCTTAGAAGTACATAAAAACTACGCAGAAAATATTGTAGTTGGTTTTGGACGATTAGCTGGCAAAAGTATTGGGATTGTTGCGAATCAACCGATGTTCTTAGCCGGTGTTTTAGATAACAATGCATCTGTTAAAGCAGCAAGGTTTGTTAGATTCTGCGACTGTTTCAACATTCCATTATTGGTATTTGAAGATGTTCCTGGATTTTTACCAGGCACCGACCAAGAATGGAACGCCATTATCACCAATGGCGCCAAATTATTATATGCATTTAGCGAAGCAACCGTTCCTCGCATTACAGTCATCACAAGAAAAGCTTATGGCGGCGCTTATGATGTAATGAATTCAAAACATATTGGAGCAGACATGAATTACGCTTGGCCTAGTGCAGAAATTGCCGTAATGGGTGCAAAAGGTGCAGCAGAAATTATTTTCAAAAAAGAAATTTCAGAAGCAAGTGATTCGCAAGCGAAATGGCTCGAAAAAGAAAAACAATATTCAGACCTATTTGCAAACCCATACAGGGCAGCAGAAAGAGGCTTTGTAGACGAAGTAATTGAACCTGCAGAAACTAGAAACAAATTAATTAAAGCATTTAAAATGCTAGAAAACAAAGCCGTTAAAAACCCAAGAAAAAAACATGGAAACATTCCATTGTAAAAAATAAAAAACCATGGCAAAAAAAACTACCGCTAAGCCTGCAGCAAAAACAGCAAGCAAAACAAAAGTTGTAACGACTCCAAAGTCGATTGCATTTTTTGAAAAATACATCAACAACGCTTCCCCTACTTCATACGAAAAAAGTGGTCAAAAAATTTGGCTAGATTATATTCGTCCTTTGGTAGATGAAACTTATGTAGATAATTATGGAACTGCTGTTGGAATTATAAATCCCAAAGCACCATATAAAGTAGTCATTGAAGCACACGCTGACGAAATTTCTTGGTATGTCAATTATATTACAAACGATGGTTTAATCTATGTTATTCGCAATGGTGGTTCTGATCATCAAATTGCACCTTCAATGCGCGTAAATATTCATACCGACAAAGGCATAGTAAATGGCGTGTTTGGATGGCCTGCTATTCATACAAGAAGTGGCGAAAAAGAAGAAAACCCTTCTTTAAAAAATATCTTCATTGATTGTGGCTGTGTAACGAAAGAAGAAGTTGAGAAAAAAGGAATACATGTTGGTTGTGTAGTTACATTCGTAGACGAATTCATGACGCTGAACGACCGTTATTATGTAGGAAGAGCACTCGACAATAGAGCTGGTGGTTTCATGATTGCAGAGGTTGCAAGGTTGTTAAAAGAGAACAAAAAGAAATTGCCTTTTGGTTTATACATTGTCAATTCAGTACAAGAAGAAATTGGTTTAAGAGGCGCCGAAATGATTGCGCATAAAATTAAACCAAACGTTGCCATTGTTACGGATGTAACACATGATACGACTACTCCAATGATTAGTAGAATAACGCAAGGTGATTTAGCTTGTGGCAAAGGTCCAGTCGTTTCTTATGCTCCTGCAGTGCAATTAAATTTAAATAAACTTATCATTGAAACTGCGGAAAAAAATAACATTCCTTTCCAAAGACAAGCATCTTCAAGGTCAACAGGAACAGATACAGACGCATTTGCCTATTCTAACGACGGTGTTGTGTCAGCCTTGATTTCATTGCCTTTGCGCTATATGCATACTACCGTTGAAATGATTCACAAAGAAGACGTAGAAAATGTAATTCAGTTGATTTACGAATCATTATTGGTCATTAAAAATGGTCAAGATTTTAAATATTTAAAATAGAGAAATGAAAAAACTAAGTTATTTTGCCTTGATGCTATTCATTGCGTCTTGCGCCAATAAAACAATTGACAAATCAAAAGATCCAATTGTACAACACATAGACAGCACTGTTACAGCAGGAGAAAACTTTTTTCTTTATGCAAACAATGGTTGGTTTAAAAACAATCCTATTCCCAATACGGAAAATAGCAATGGAATTTTCAGAACTATTCAGGACACCATCAATAGTGCAGTGTTTAATATTTGTCAAAAAGCAGCAGCGCAAACTAATGCAGAAAAAGGAAGCAACGAACAAAAAATTGGTGACTTTTATGCTAGTGGTATGGATACTGTTACCATTGAAAAACTTGGCGTTCAGCCATTACAACAAGAGCTTACACAAATCGCAGCCATTAAAGACCTAAGCGGTGTTATGCAAAATGTGGCGGCTTTAAATAAAATTGGCGTGGCTCCATTGTTTAATCTTTTTGTAGGTAGAGACGATAAAAAATCTAGTGAATTTGCAATCTCATTATACCAAGGTGGCTTAGGTCTTCCAGATAGAGATTACTATTTCAATACAGATGCTAGAACGAATCAGATTCGCACTGCTTATCAAAAACACATAGCAACTATTTTTGTATTGGCAGGCGAAAACGATGCAAGCGCAAAAAACAAAAGCAATGCAGTATTCCAAATTGAAACAGCCTTGGCAAAGGCTAGTAGAAAATTAGCAGACACCCGCGACCCATACAAGAACTATAACAAAATGTCTGTTGGACAGGTTTCCGCATTGAGTAAAAATATCTCGTTTGAAAATATTTTAAATGCTTATGGATTGACAAAAGTTGATAGTATAATTGTAGGTCAACCAGAATTCGTTGCTGCTTTACAAGAGACTTTGAAAAAATTTAGTATCGCTGATTGGCAAGCATACCTTACTTGGAATTTATTAAACAATTACGCTTCCTATTTAAACAAAGACTTCGAAACCGCTAATTTTAATTTTTATAGCAGCACGATGTCTGGCACTAAAAGCCAGAAGCCGCGCTACAAAAGAATTGTAGAGCAAACAGATGGAGCGTTAGGAGAATTGGTTGGGCAAATTTATGTTGCCAATTATTTACCAAAAGGCACTAAAGAAAAACTACTAGAAATTGGTGAGAATATTCGCACTGTTTATGCAGAACACATTAAAAACTTAACGTGGATGTCTGCCGAAACAAAAACGAAAGCACTGAGCAAGTTGGCTAAAGTAAACATGAAAGTTGGTTACCCAGATAAATGGAAAGACCTTTCTAGTGTAAACATTACACGTGACGGATATTTAGCAAACATAAAAAGCATCAACCAATGGTCTTTTGAAAGAAGCATTCAAAAATATGGCAAACCAGTTGATAGAACAGAGTGGGACATGACCCCACAGACTTACAATGCATATTACAACCCAGTTGATAACGAAATTGTAGTGCCTGCATGTAACATTATTGTACCCGGCTTTGAAGGGCAGATGCCAGACGATGCAGTATTATATGGCATCATAGGCGGTTCAACTTTTGGACATGAAATTACCCATGGCTTTGATGACCAAGGAAGTCAATATGACGAGAACGGAAACCTCAGAGATTGGTGGACTAAAGAAGACCGAGAAAAATTTACCGCTAAAACAAAAGCGATAGTTGCGCAATACAGTGCTTATACCGTTTTGGATAGCATGCATGTAAATGGCGAAGCAACACAAGGTGAAAATATTGCAGATTTAGGTGGTGTAGTTATGGGATATGAAGCATTCAAAAAAACCAAACAAGGAAAAAACAACGAAATGATCAATGGCTTAACAGCTGATCAGCGCTACTTCTTAGCTTATGGTTATGCTTGGATGGTTAACAGAAGACCAGAGAATTTAGCGCGTCAAATAATGAGTGATGTGCATTCACCAAGTGAGTTCAGGGTGAATGGGCCGGTCGTTAATATCGATGAATTCTTTAAAGCATTTGACATTAAAAAAGGAGATAAGATGTGGCGAGATGAAGCGCAAAGAATTAAAATATGGTAATAAAAAAAGCCTCCAATGTTGGAGGCTTTTTTTATGCATTAAATTTTTGAATTATTTCGCGTCGTCTTCTTTGACTTCTTCAAAGTTTACATCTTGAACATTGTCATCAGCTCCTCCACTTGCACTTGCATCTGGATTTGCACCCGCAGCGCCTGCTTCTTGTGTTGCTTTGTATAATTCTTCCGAAGCTGCAGTCCAAGCGGCATTCAAAGCCTCTTGTGCTGTCGCTAACTCTTCAAAGTTTTTAGCAGTGTGCGCTTCTTTTAATTTTGCAAGTGCACCTTCGATTGCTTCTTTATTAGTTGCAGATAATTTATCTCCATATTCTTTTAATTGTTTTTCAGTAGTGAAAATCAATGAATCTGCACCGTTAATTAAATCAGCTTCCTCTTTTGCCTTACGATCTGCTTCTGCATTTTCTTCCGCTTCTCGTTTCATCTTTTGAATATCATCATCAGATAATCCAGAACTTGCTTCGATGCGAATTTTTTGCTCCTTACCTGTTCCCTTGTCTTTTGCGCTCACATTTAAAATACCATTGGCATCAATGTCAAATGTTACTTCAATTTGTGGAACACCTCTAGGAGCTGGTGGAATTCCATCTAAGTGGAAACGACCAATGGTTCTATTTTGATTTGCCATAGGGCGCTCACCTTGTAATACATGGATTTCTACCGACGGTTGTTGATCTGATGCAGTTGAAAATACTTCCGATTTTTTAGATGGAATGGTTGTGTTTGATTCGATTAATCTAGTGAATACACCACCCATTGTTTCAATACCTAAAGAAAGAGGCGTAACGTCTAACAACAATACATCTTTAACATCACCTGTTAAAACACCACCTTGAATTGCAGCACCAATTGCTACTACTTCGTCAGGGTTAACCCCTTTAGAAGGTGCTTTGCCAAAAAATTTCTCTACCGCTTCTTGAATCGCTGGAATACGAGTTGATCCACCAACTAAAATTACTTCGTCAATATCTGAAGTAGATAACCCTGCGTTTTTCAATGCTGATTTACAAGGCTCAATTGTACGTTTAATTAATGAATCAGCTAATGATTCAAATTTCGCTCTTGTCAATGTGCGCACTAAATGTTTAGGTACACCATCAACTGCAGTTACATATGGTAAATTAATTTCTGATTGTGTAGTTGATGATAATTCAATTTTTGCTTTTTCAGCAGCTTCTTTTAAACGTTGTAAAGCCATTGGATCTTTTTTCAAATCAATGTTTTCTTCTGCTTTAAATTCGTCTGCTAACCAGTCAATAATTACATGGTCAAAATCATCACCACCTAAATGCGTGTCTCCATCAGTAGATTTTACTTCGAATACACCACCACCTAATTCTAATACCGAAACGTCATGTGTTCCACCACCACAGTCGAACACAACAATTTTCATATCTTTTTGTGATTTATCAAAACCATAAGCCAATGCCGCAGCAGTAGGCTCGTTGATAATTCTTTTTACAGTTAAACCTGCAATTTCACCCGCTTCTTTAGTCGCTTGTCTTTGAGCATCGTTGAAGTATGCTGGAACAGTAACAACCGCTTCCTTTACCTCATACCCCAAATAATCTTCTGCTGTTTTTTTCATTTTCTGCAAAATCATCGCAGATAATTCTTGAGGCGTATACATGCGGTCGTCAATTTGAACACGCGGTGTATTGTTGTCTCCTTTTACTACAGCATAGGGAACTCTTTCTGCTTCTTTTGAAACTTCGCTAAAAGAACTTCCCATAAAACGTTTAATAGAATAAATCGTTTTGCGTGGGTTTGTGATCGCTTGTCTTTTTGCTGGATCACCAATTTTACGTTCACCATTGTCTGCGAAAGACACAATAGATGGTGTTGTACGTTTTCCTTCTGAATTTGGAATTACTACTGGCTCATTTCCTTCCATTACGGCAACGCATGAGTTCGTTGTTCCTAAATCGATTCCGATAATTTTTGACATATACTTGAATTTATTTTGTTCAATTTCCTATTGATATACAATGCTTGTGCCAACCCGAAAAACTGACTGTTTTTCCGACAATTCAGCTAATTGCATAAAAAAAACGACATCTTTCGGTGTCGTTTTGTCATAAATTGAATGTCAGTTGAATGTTTATTATCAAGAAGCTTACCTAAAACCTAAGTCGTTAGCGGTTCCGGCTCCACGACCAGTAATATCACCTTCTTTCAATGCATAAATTGCATCTTGACTTAAATTCGTCTTAGATAATTGATTGAATACCTTACCCATCCTACTCGAGAAAATACCATATCCCCCTTCAATATTTGTGTAATCCGGCCTAATATCATTTAATCCACCCGAACCATTGTTTATTTCCATGTATTTGGTCAATTCTTCGCCCGCTACGCTAAAATAAAGCTCCAAAGGTGCAATGTATTCCCTTCTGGCAGAACTACTCGTTAGCGGGTCTAATTTTGACTGTAAATAGACAAAGAAAGATTCGCCAGATAAAGTATATGAGATTTTCGAAGATCCATTAGAATTACTTGTTTTAATATTTTCAAACAAAGGCATATCCACATATTTATCTTCGGATGTCCCAGCCAGATCATCGACTTCTCTAAATCTGAATCGTAAAAATGAAGTGTACATTTTTCCACCTACTGCACCACTCCAATTAAAAGTATGGTTTAAATAAAGTTTAGTAAATCGATTATATAATTTAACTTCATTTTGTGTGCCGCTAAATAAAAAGTCTGCGACAATAGGTGTGCGAGATTTTGCAATTAACTTACCGTCAGATTTTCTTCTCACTATAATTTGATAATTCGCCCAAGTAGTATCCCTGTTAACTATTGTATATTTTATTTTAAAGTTTGTTGGCGTTTTATAAAATAAATTATTCGCGTTGAAATTACCAGCTTCTTTGTTAAGGTGTGCGGTATCTAATACAACGCTATCAACATACTTGATGTTATTCAATTCTGTTAATGGTGAAAAAGTTGCGTAAAGTTTAGCCTCAATTGGATAAGGATAAATATTCGAGTCAGGTACAGTTCCCGCAATGATCGCGCTACCTTCGTCATTTAAATATGCTTTATTGATTTTAATATATTGAATGGCATCATCTTTATTGATGATACCAAAAACCACAGGAATTTCTTTATAAGGCGCAGTTACATCAAAGTCTGTCGAACAAGAGTGGAACATTGTTGCAATGGTAATAAACAAAAGAAGCTTGCGATACATTTAATTGATTTTTAATAAAGAATAAAAATGCGATTAAGAAA